>NZ_DAOMQT010000018.1:0-82012 GCF_035445465.1 Agriterribacter sp. | reverse complement strand
TAAATTATATAGTACTTTCATGCCTTTACGAATTAAATGCCTAATCCTATTATCAAATTTCTCACATTTCCACATTCTGTATTTGCCTTATCTTTAGCGCCCTTAATTTTTTGTATAATCGAATAATAAAAAAAGTCATGAGCGTAACTTTAGGCAACCGCGAATATTTTCCCGGTATCAGCAAAATCAAATTCGAAGGGTCTCAGTCAGACAACCCGCTTTCTTATAAATGGTATGACGAAAACAGGGTAGTGGCCGGCAAAACCATGAAGGAACATCTTCGTTTTGCCGTGGCATACTGGCATACCTTCTGCGGAACCGGCGGGGATCCTTTCGGCCCGGGCACCAAACGGTTTTCATGGGACGCCAGTCAGGATGCCGTACAACGTGCAAAAGATAAAATGGACGCTGCTTTTGAGTTCATCACCAAGTTAGGCGTTCCTTATTATTGTTTTCATGATATAGACCTGGTGGATGAAGGAAACTCTCTTTCCGAATATGAAAGCCGCCTGCAGGCAATTGTGGATTATGCAAAGGCCAAGCAGGAAGCCAGCGGCGTAAAGCTTTTGTGGGGAACCGCCAATGTGTTCTCTAACCCGCGCTATATGAACGGCGCTTCTACCAATCCCGACTTTAATGCGGTAGCCTATGCCGGTGCGCAGGTGAAAAACGCGTTGGATGCCACTATTGCTTTAAAAGGCGAGAACTATGTGTTTTGGGGAGGCAGGGAAGGATATATGACGCTACTGAATACCCAGATGAAACGGGAACTGGATCACCTGGCTAATTTTTTAACGATAGCACGCGATTATGCCCGGCGCAATGGTTTTAAAGGTACTTTTTTTATTGAGCCCAAACCCTGCGAGCCTACCAAGCACCAGTATGATTACGATAGCGCAACAGTGATCGGCTTTTTACGTCATTATGGCTTAGACAAAGATTTTAAGCTCAATATTGAAGTTAATCATGCTACTTTAGCCGGGCATACTTTTCAGCATGAGCTGCAGGTGGCAGCCGATAATGGGATGCTGGGCAGCATGGATGCCAACCGGGGCGATTACCAGAACGGGTGGGATACCGACCAGTTCCCCACTAATCTCAATGAATTGGCAGAATCTTTACTTATTATTCTTGAAGCAGGCGGCTTTGCAGGAGGCGGTATCAATTTCGATGCTAAAACACGCCGGAACTCAACCGACCTGGAAGATATTTTTCATGCGCATATCGGCGGTATGGACGCCTTTGCCCGGGCCCTTGTTATTGCTGATAATATATTGCAAAAATCTCCTTACCTGAAATTCCGCAAAGAACGCTACGCTTCATTTGACAACGGCGCCGGTAAAGATTTTGAAGAAGGTAAGCTGCAATTAGAAGACCTGAGAAATTTTGCGGCGCAACACGGTGAGCCTGCGCAGTTGAGCGGTAAGCAGGAATGGCTTGAAAATATCATCAACCAGTATATCTGAAATAACCGCGCTTAAAATCATCATTTTGCCGTAGGTTTGCTGGCTTTTTTAAAAACCAGTGATCAAAATAAAATAAAAAATATACGGATGAAACTTTCTTCGAGATTACAGAAATTTAATGAGCCGGAAACTTTAAAAATGGCAAAGCTGGGCCGTGAATTAAGGGCTAAAGGTGTAGATGTGATTGACCTTAGCCTGGGTGAGCCCGATTTTGATACGCCCGACCATGTTAAACAATACGCAAAAAAAGCCATTGACGATAACTACAGCCATTACACGCCTGTTGCGGGGTACGCCGATCTGCGTGAAGCAGTATGCACCAAGTTAAAACGCGATAATAATTTAGACTATAAGCCGGAAAATATTCTTGCATCAACCGGCGCCAAGCAAAGTTTGGCGAATGTAATACTGGCGGTTGTGGATATCGGGGATGAAGTGATCATTCCCACGCCTTACTGGGTTACCTATTCGGAACTGGTGCGCCTGGCAGACGGCAAACCGGTATTCGTTCAGTCGTCTATAGAAAGTAATTACAAAATTACGCCGGAGCAGTTGGAAGCGGCTATTACGCCCAAAACAAAGCTGTTTATGTTTTCTTCGCCCTGTAATCCTTCCGGTTCTGTATATAGCAGGGAAGAATTAAAAGGCCTGGCTGAGGTATTTAGCAAGCACCCGGATGTGCTTATTATTTCGGATGAAATATATGAATACATCAACTATAAAGGGAAGCATGAAAGCATTGCGCAGTTTGCCGGTATTAAAGACCGTGTAATTATTGTAAACGGCTTAAGTAAAGGATTCGCCATGACCGGCTGGCGGCTTGGTTATATAGCTGCCGACCCGGCCATTGTAAAAGGTTGTGAAAAATTACAGGGACAGCTTACCAGCGCCACCTGCTCCATTACGCAGCGGGCAGCTATTGAAGCCCTTACCGGTGACCTTACCGCTTCTCACGATATGCTAAAAGCATTTACGGATCGCCGTAAGCGCATACTGGAATTACTTTCGGCAATTCCCGGTGTGGCATGTGCTGAGCCCGATGGCGCTTTTTATGTATTTCCGAAAGTAGACGCTTATTTTGGGAAGAAGCATGGAGAAACCGTTATTGCCAATGCCGACGACCTGTGCATGTATTTATTAAATACGGCGCATGTATCTACGGTAACCGGAACCGCATTTGGCGAACCCACCTGCATCCGTATTTCTTTTGCCAACAGCATGACCAATATTGAAAAAGCGGTGGAACGCATTAAAAAAGCCCTGGCTGCTTTGCAATAAAATAGTTGAATAGGTATTGCTAAGATCTACAGCTACAAAGACACGAAGCCACAAACCATTTTCCTTTGTGACTTCGTGTCTTTGTGGCAAAAAACAACAATTTACGAAATAGGAAAGTATGAAGAAGCTGCATGTTTTTCTGTTGCTGTTTTTTACGGCCTCTGCATTGTTTGTTACCGCACAGGATACCGTTTATTTTAAAAACGGCTTAATGGCTAACGGGCTACACCGTTATGGCCGGGAAGCGTTGTATACCGATCTGCTGGCTTACCAGTTATACACCCATACCCTGCAGCAGCCGCGGGAAAACGGTGTGCTGGCTGAAAAAGCCGGTCAGCAGGAAATAAAATGGGTGGCTGTTACGGCAGACAGTTTGAACAATTTCAGGATGCCTCTGCAACCGGGTATGAGAGGAAGGGGCATGGGCTTTTTCAATAGCGGCTACCTGTATGTTACCTATACCGCAGATAAGGAAAAAAAGGCGCTGCTCAATACAATGGGCAGCAGCAGCGTGTATGTAAACGGAGCGCTGCATACCGGCGATCCATATGCTTCAGGCTGGTTATATATTCCAATAAAATTGAAAAAGGGACTCAATGAATTTTATATCCGCTCGGGCTTTCGCACAACGGCCAGCCTTGTTTTTCCTGTAAAACCTGTTAATTTAAATACCGAAGACCCTACATTGCCGGTAATCGGCTCACAAAATAATAACGCATTGCTGCAGGGCGCCGTAGTTGTGATCAATACCTCTTCGAAGCCGCTTCAGCATGTAAAGATCAAAAGTAATGTGGCGGGAAATGAAATGGTCTCCGATTTGCCTGTTATACCGGCCATGAGTACCCGGAAGGTTCCCTTTTCGTTTAATGCAGGCCATGTTGCACAAAAAGGTATGTACGAAATGACGCTGCTGCTCACAGACGGTAATAAAACGCTGGATGAAAAGCATGTATCCATTGAAGTAGTGGGGCAGGACGAACCGTACAGCAATACCTTTGTGAGCGCTATTGACGGAAGTCTTCAGTATTACGCGGTAACCCCGCAATCGGGTGCTAACACGGTAAACGCTGCATTGTTCCTTTCTGTTCATGGCGCCGGAGTGGAAGCCATTGGCCAGGCCAGGGCTTATAAACCGAAAGACTGGGGCATACTGGTGGCAGCTACCAACCGCAGGCCACGCGGTTTTAACTGGGAAGACTGGGGAAGGTTAGACGCGATGGAAGTATTGAATATTGCTAAGGAAAAGTTTAACCCCGATCCCCAGCGCATATACCTTACAGGCCATTCAATGGGTGGGCACGGTACCTGGTTTTTGGGCGCTGCTTACCCCGAACTGTGGGCGGCTATTGCGCCCAGCGCGGGCTATCCTACATTAAAAGAATACGGTTCGCACGATGGAAAGATACCCGACAGCACCAGTTCAGCCGTAGAGAAAATATTATTGCAGGCCGGTAACCAGAGTGATGTGGTGCAACTGGCTGAAAATTACAAACCTTTAGGCGTATATATCTTTCATGGCGATTCGGACCGGGTGGTTTCAGTAAACTATGCACGGCAAATGAGAAAAGTGCTGGCGGATTTTCATACGGATTTTGCATATAAAGAGTATCCCGGGGGCAGCCATTGGTTCAGCAATGAAAGTGTGGATTGGCCTCCTTTATTCAATTTCTTTAAATCGCACACCATATTGCCTGACAGCGCTGTAAATACGATTGATTTTAAAACTTCGAGTCCCGGTATATCTTCTTCCTATCGCTGGGCAACTATACAACAACAAACTCTTCCTTTGCAGTTTAGCCGTATTCAACTGAGCAGGAACCTGGCTGCCAAAACCATAACCGGTTCAACCGGAAATGTACAGACCCTGAAACTGAATGTAGGCCAGTTCGGAGCAGGCGCATCCATTACAGTAACATTAGATAGTTTGGCGCCCCTGCTCTATACCGTTAGTAATGCCGCAGACAGCATCTGGCTTCAAAAGCAAAACAACCGGTGGCAGGTGGCTAAGGTGCCCGGCATAGATGAAAAAGGGCCGCAGCGTTATGGCACCTTTAAAGAGGCCTTTAATCATAACATGGTTTTTGTATATGGCACAAAGGGAAACAAAGCTGAAAATGAATGGGCGTTTAATAAAGCCCGTTATGATGCGGAAACCTGGTATTACAGGGGCAACGGGGCTGTTGATATCATAGCAGACAAAGTATACGATGCGGATCAATATGCAGGAAGGAACGTGATCTTATATGGCAATGCCAGCACCAATGCCGTATGGCAAATATTACTGACCGATGCCCCGGTACAGGTAAGCCGTAACCATGTGCGTGCAGGAGCCAATGCATGGAGCGGCGATGACCTGGCTGTATATTTTACCTGGCCCATAAAAAATTCGCCGCTAACATCCGTAGGTGTTGTTGCGGGCACGGGCTTAAAAGGCATGAATGCTGCCAATGCCAACCAGTATTTTGCCGGTGGCAGCGGCTTCCCCGATTACATGATCTTTCGCTTTGATATGCTGCGCGATGGCAGCCAGGCTATTGAGCTGGCAGGCTTTTTTGATAACAGCTGGCAAATGGATGTAAAGAACCAGGCCGGCGGCGAATAGCGGGGTGAAGGTAAGTGAATAGGCCATTGGCAATGGTGAACCCACCATTCACCACGTCTCACGTCTCACGTTTGGCACGGCACTAACCTTTAACAGGTTCCCCTGCATTTAAATAAGTAATAACCGCCCTGATCTCGCCATGTGAATAAGCATCTCCGAGTTTTTCTTTAACAGGCGATGTGGCAAAGCCGGCGCCCGTTTCTTCAATGGCTTTGCAAATGGCTGCTATTTTTTCTTCAGAAAGAATATCCGTTATTTTAATTTCACCTGTTGGAATAAATCTTGATAAATGCCCTTCAATAGTACCTGTGGTCAGCTCCCTGAGCTGTGCAATTTCGGCTATGCTTTTCCCTTCCATGAACAGTTCAAGGCTCATGCGCTGTGTATCGCCCTTTTTAGCTTTTGCCGTAATACTGGTTTCCGCTGCAGCTATTGTTTCCTCAACGGTGGCCGGTTTTTTTTGCATTTCTGCTAATTGCAGTAAATCGGATAACTGCGTTCCTTTCAGTAAGCCTTCCGACAACTGAACAGCCTGTGCGATCTGTTGTTTTTTCCTGGTAATATCCAGTTCTATGCTGCGCAGCTCCTTCAGGTATTTCTTTACTTTCTTTTTTACCTTCATCTCATTGGCATGTTGTTTCAGGGAAGCCAGCATTTTTTCTAGTGATTGAGTGAAGTAGGCAAATGCAGCGGTAACGCGTTCATGCAGCTTGGTAAATCCATTTGCTTCAGCCTCAGTAATCAATGCGGTTAGTTGTTTGTTGAATTTGTCGCTTACTTCCAGCTGCGATTGCGCCAGTGCTACTAAACTTTGTGCCCATTGTATAGCGGTGTTCTTGTCGGGAATCTGGCGATGCGCGTATGCTTCGTAATGTATACTAATGTTTTGGGTGAGCTTAATAAAATTAAAGGCATGGGTTAATGAAAAGGTAACGAAGCGTTTCTGTTCCTGCTGTAGCTGTTCCTGCATTTCTTCATCGTCCATTTCGCTTTGGGCAAAGGTTAATACCCGCGGATCGGTATGGATGCATTGCGGATGTATCCTTGAATAGAGCACCAGCCCGTTGAGCGCAGTAAGCCGGCTCAGCGCCACATATACCTGCCCGGGTGCAAAGGAAGCGCCAGCATCAATAATGGCTTTTGTAAATGTAAGCCCCTGGCTTTTATGAATGGTAATGGCCCAGGCCAAACGGAGCGGATATTGTGTAAAAGCACCTAATTCTTCTTCCTCAATATTGTCTTTTTCCTTATTGTAGTTGTAGCGGATGTTTTTCCATGTTTCCTTTTCAAGCAGCAGCTCATTATCATCACCGGGGAATTTTACATAAATCTTGTCGCCGGCAATACGGCTTATCATGCCAATCTTTCCATTATAGTACCTCCTTACTTCACCTTTGTCGTTTTTGGTGAACATAATTTGAGCGCCGGGTTTCAGCCTTAATATTTTTTCGGCAGGAAGCGCCCGCTCATTGAAGTCGCCTGTTAGTTCTCCTGTAAAAGCAGATGATTTGCCGGGAAGCTTTTCCAGTTCCTGCCTGTTGATCTGGTCGGCGCGTGCATTGTGCGTGGTAAGCACAATAAAATTTTCTTCCTTAGGCGGCTCAAAGCCCGGCTTATAATATTGATGCAAACGTTCGAGATCGGCAGCGGTAGTATTATTGTTCCGGACATTATTGAGTATCTGTATAAAATCCGCTTCATTCTGGCGGTATATTTTTTTCAGTTCTATGTAAACCGGCGGGTTTTGCTGTATAACCAGTGCGTCAAAAAAGAAAGGACTTTTATAAACGGATTGCAATATTTCCCACTCCGCATTATTGATCACCGGAGGTAGCTGAAACAGGTCGCCGATATATAATACCTGCACCCCGCCAAAGGGCACCAAAAGCTGTCGCCGGTAATGCCGGAGTATAATATCTATGGCATCTAAGGTATCGGCGCGCATCATGCTTACTTCATCTATCACCAGCAGTTCCAGCTCCTGCAGCAGTTCCCGCTTACTGCTGCTAAACTTTAAATTTCTGAACAGGGTATGTTCATTGGTAACCTGTGTTTCGCCTGCTGCAGCATGGTGTGTGGGCAGATAAGGTCCAAACGGCAGTTGAAAAAAAGAATGAAGGGTAGTGCCACCCGCGTTTATGGCCGCAACACCGGTTGGAGCCACTACGGCCATTTTTTTAAAACAGTTGTCCCGTATATAGCGCAGGAACGTGGTTTTTCCGGTGCCTGCCCTTCCGGTTAAAAAAATATGCCTGCCGGTTTGATTAACAAACTGCAATGCACGTTGGAAATGTACATTAGAAGCATCGAAGGACGTCATGTTTTCCAAAGGTAAAAGCTATTAGGTAATAAATAATTGGTGTTAGCAAACGAAGTTTTAAAATACACATATCCTTTTGTAAAAACAAGCACTTTTTTGGTTTGTAGTATAATCGCTACAGGCGTTTTTATACAAATTGTACGCAACAAAGATATAATGTACTATTTTTTATCGCCATGTGATGCCTGATCTTTGCGTTGCAAACGCGGAATGATAAAAGACGATTAAGAACTGCGGAAATGCACAAACCTTTAATTTTATCGCTCACTTTCAGGTACATAAAAGCCGATAGCAATAAATTGAATCTTAAACCACAACCTGAGAAACAACCCTAAACCCTTCACCAGAAGGTGGAAATGCAAGCTTAAGTAAATAGTCCCTTAACCAGACCTCATCCCTGACCCCCTGGAAATCATTTCTATCTTCTGGTGTTTTTTATCGTTTATTGGAATTCATACTACAGGGAACAATTCATCGTTTTATTATTGGTATAACGCCTGTTATGCCTAAATCCAGTAATATGAAAAATCCGGTCTTCTATATTTTACTTTCAGTTGGTTTATATTCCTGCGCGTCCACAGAGCTGGTACGGTTAAGCGTATTGGAACCTGCTCCGGTAACCCTTCCTGCACATATAAAAAATGTTGGGGTAATTAACAGGAGCGAAGTAGCCCAGCAGAATAAAGTGGTGGATGTGGTGGATAAAGTGTTTTCTTTAGAAGGAAAGGACCTGGATAAAGAAGGAGCGCAGGCAAGTATTGCCGGACT
The DNA here is from genome assembly GCF_035445465.1 of Agriterribacter sp. Lineage (NCBI taxonomy): Bacteria > Pseudomonadati > Bacteroidota > Chitinophagia > Chitinophagales > Chitinophagaceae > Agriterribacter > Agriterribacter sp. The sequence goes on along the minus strand of NZ_DAOMQT010000018.1, from coordinate 73,578 downwards.
GGAAAATGAATTGCTGAAAAACAACCGGTTTGCAGGCGTAAAAACAATTGATGGTGCTGGTCTCACAAGCCCTGTTCCGGGCATTTTCCCGGCGCCGCTTACCTGGGATGTGGTAGAAAAAATATGCAGGAAAAATAATACGGATGCGCTTTTTGCGCTGGAATTGTTTGATACCGATTCAAAAATCACGTATGCCGCTAACCCGGTTACCGTTAATACGCCCTTAGGCAAAGTACCCGGCGTTGAGCATAGCGCCACCATGCTTACCACGGTAAAAGCAGGCTGGCGTATATATGATCCTGCTGAAAGAAATATATTAGATGAGTTTCCTGTATCGGGCAAAATGGCGTTCTCCGGCAAAGGCATTAACCCGGTGAAAGCGGCAGGCGCCTTAATTGGCCGCAAGGAAGCGCTGAAGCAGGTGGGCAATAAAGCCGGACAGGATTATGCATTCAGGATTATTCCATACTGGTTACGGGTGTCGAGAGATTATTATGTGAGAGGAACAGACAATTTCCGAATGGCGCGTCGTAAAGCGCAAACCGGCAACTGGGATGATGCCGCGGCGATATGGGAAAAGGAAACCACCAGCGATAAAAGCAAGGTGGCCGGGAGAGCCTGCTATAACATGGCTATCATTAATGAGATCAACGGTAACCTCAACGGGGCTATACAATGGGCACAAAAAGCCTATGAGAACTATAATAATAAACTTGCACTGCGGTATGTAAAAATTCTGGAAAACAGGAAGGTCAATAATGCTATCCTGGAAGGACAGGAAGCGATAAGCGCCCGGTAAGCTTACCTGCATATCTTCATTTCATCGCTCTTCAATCGCATACCTCCGTCAGTACTGCATATTAAAATTTGCACGTTAGTGCTTACCTTCGCCACTTTCAAAACCGGGATAAGCCGTTGCACCTTCCATACTGACTTTCCCGCCCATGACCCTGCCGCATAGTAAAAGATAAATAGTAAATGATCAAGCGTAAAATTTTAAACAAAGGCATTCCTGTCTCCATTTCATTAACCCCTGCCATAGAAGCAGCGATTGATCAGCCGCTGGTAGCCCAGGACAAGAAAAGGTTAATAACGATTTCGGCGCTGGCTGTTTTGGTTGCCATCTGCATCAGCTTTATCGCCAAATTACTGATCCATCTTATTGATCTCATTACAAACATCTCTTTTTACGGAAGCTTTTCCACCGCACATTCCACTCCCGTTAATAACACCCTGGGATTATTTGTGATTGCTATTCCGGCAATAGGCGGAGTAATTGTTGGCTTAATGGCCTTGTATGGTTCAAAAGCAATACGGGGGCATGGTATTCCCGAAGCCATGGAGCAAATACTAACCAACCAAAGTAAAATAAAACCCACCATTACTTACTTAAAACCGTTGTCATCGGCGGTATCTATAGGTACCGGTGGCCCGTTTGGTGCGGAAGGTCCTATTATAGCTACCGGTGGCGCCCTGGGCTCTACACTCGGGCAATTGCTGAAGATCACCCACAACGAAAGAAAGATATTATTAGCGGCAGGCGCCACAGCAGGTATGTCGGCTATTTTCGGGAGCCCTATTGCCGCCATTTTCCTGGCCGTAGAATTATTATTATTTGAATTTTCACCACGTTCTATCATCCCTGTAGCACTCGCATGCATTACCGGTGCGGCGGGGCATCACCTGTTATTTGGATCCGAACCGGTATTTGCTATTAAGCATGTTATAGCAACTCCTTCCAATACGGCACTGGCAGCATACAGCGGCATGGGCATTGTTATTGGTGTATTATCGGTTTTGGTTACCAGGATCGTTTATTATATAGAGGATGGCTTTGAGCAATTACCTGTTCACTGGATGTGGTGGCCTGCTATTGGCGGGCTGGCTGTTGGCATTATTGGTTATTTTTCGCCTGAAACACTTGGTGTAGGATACGAGAATATCACGAACATCCTGTCCGGCGAGTTCACCATCCCGTTTGTATTGTCGTTGTGCCTGCTCAAATTCTTATCATGGGCAATTGCCCTGGGCAGCGGCACATCGGGCGGCACATTGGCGCCGTTGCTTACCATAGGCGGCGCCACAGGCGTTTTGCTCGGTAGTGGTATTATTCATTTCTTTCCACAAAGTGGCGTTACTATTTCGTTGGCTGCCCTGGTGGGCATGTCGGCTATGTTTGCCGGCGCATCAAGGGCCTTGCTTACTTCGATTATTTTTGCGTTGGAAACCACGGCGCAATCCAATGCGCTATTACCCTTGCTGGCTGCCTGTGCCGCTTCGTATTTTGTTTCCTTCTTTATAATGGAAAATACCATTATGACGGAAAAAATTGCACGCAGGGGCGTTAAAACCCCGCATTCGTATGAGCCCGATATCCTGGAAAAAATTTCCGTGGAGCAGGTTATTAAAGAAAACGGCATTGTGCTGAGCGGGGATAATACGGTTAAAGAAATAAAAGAATGGCTCAGTAAAGAGCCCGATTACAACAGCAATTATTTTATTATTTCCAGTAATGAAGGAGAATATAAAGGGATACTGAGCTCTTCTACCATATTCAGCCATCTTCAAAGCGACGACAGCAGGGTAGGGGACCTTGTTAAACGCAAAAATATATCTGTTGGCATTGGCAGCAGTCTGCGTACGGCGGTAGAGATCATGGCAAAAGAAAACACAGATGTATTGCCGGTGGTATCAAAAGAAAACAATAATAGTATTATCGGCATCCTGTCTTACCGGGAAATCATTGCTTCGTACAAAAAAAATATGGATGAACACGTAAAAAAGCATCCCGGCATTTCATTAAAAAGAAGAGGGCTGAAAATATTATTGCGCGGGCAAAAGCTGATGACTTCGAGGAAGGTAAAAGATAAATAAAGGGATTTGAAATTTGAGATATAAGATTTGAGATTGCTTTCCGGATTCGGATTTCTCAATTTGTGGTTTATCGTTTGTAGTTTACAGTTGGGTTGCACAGCTGAGTAGTAAATAGTTAAGATCATACATGAATGAGCCATGAAAAATAATCCGGTCCAAAGACGATGATTAGTGGACGAATTACGCATGACCATTAAAAAAATAAAATGATAAAAATGAAAAAAGTTACTGTAAAGGTGGCTGCAGTGCTTGCAGTATGCCTGTGCATCCTGTGTATGCAGTATAGCCATGCGCAATTGCCAAAGGAAAAAATAAAGCTGCTGATCATTGACGGGCAGAATAACCACGGCAACTGGCCCCAAACCACGCAAATGATGAAGGGCTACCTGGAAGAGACGGGTCTTTTTGCTGTTGATATTGCCACCACTTCTCCCGAAGGCGGAAACATGGAAGGCTTTAAACCCGCTTTCAGCCATTACAAAGCGGTATTGCTCAATTATAACGGCGATGCCTGGCCGCAGGAAACCAATGCTGCGTTTGAATCCTTTGTAAAAAACGGTGGGGGCGTAGTAGCGGTACATGCCGCTGATAACGCATTCCCTGAATGGCCGGAGTTTAACAAGATGATAGGTATAGGAGGATGGGGCAACAGAACTGAAAAGGACGGACCTTATATTTATTATGATGAAGCGGGAAAGCTGGTAAAAGACGATAGCCCGGGGGTGGGTGGCAATCATGGTAAATTTCATGCCTTTAAAATTGTTACCCGTAATAAGCAACACCCCATAACCAAAGGTTTGCCCGAAGTATGGATGCACAGCAAAGACGAGCTATACGACCGCCTGCGCGGACCTGCTGAAAACATGGAAGTACTGGCTACCGCTTACAGTGCAAAAGACCAGGGTGGTACCGGGCGCAATGAGCCTATGATGATGGCAATTACTTATGGAAAAGGGAAAATTTTTCATACCACGCTGGGCCATGCCAATGAATCGCAGCAATGCGCTGGTTTTATTACTTTTTTGCAAAGGGGCGCCGAATGGGTGGCAACCGGCAGGGTTACACAAAAGGCGCCCGGTGACTTTCCGGAACCTGATAAAATAAGTATACGCCGCAGATATGCAGATAGAAGCACCAAGAACCAAAATACAAGAACCAAATAAATTTCAAACCCGAACGGCCTCCCCATTTTTCGCAATCTATCAGGGATATCAAAATAATGACAGCCTGTGGTCACAAATTCTCCATCAAATCATCTTTATCCTTTTTCAGCGACCGTATCATTTCTCCGTATCCCTGCTGTTTGATCATGGCATTTATGGTTTGCGTAATCCTTTTGGCTTTGGTGGCGTCTGTTTTGGCGGCTTCAATCCATTTGGAAAAATAGTTCTGGTGTGAACGGGGCAACTGTTTAAAGAAGTGCATGGCGGATGGCTCATCCGATAAGCATTCCAGCAGCTCGGGAAGAATTTCATAAGGTGTATCAACTGTTAGCTGCACTTTAACCATCGCCCCCTTGTTCTTACGGATACCCTTGCGCATGGCAGCGTTCAGTGCCATAATAAAATTTCCGCCGCCCATCGGCACAAGGCTTACTCCTTTAATGGCAAAATCATCTAACCTGCCTTTTACGCGAAAACTGGTTTTTGTGGCAGGCTTAAGCTGTTCAGCAATATCGCGGGGTATTTCAATATAATTCCAGCCAGTCTTTTCCCCTTTTTTTCCGAATTTTAATATAGTGGCGGTGAAGGTGACCATGCGTTTAAGTAAAAAATAATGGGAAGAAAAACAAGAACCAAAATACAAATAACAAATCAAATCCGAAGTCGTAAATCCAAAATTCGAGGGAAATACAAAGAACCAAATCACAAAAACCAAATGAATTCTCAAATCCGAAGCGAAATGCAACCATAAACCACAAACTATAAACCACAAACTATAAACGACAAGCTATAAGCCACAAATCATTAAATCCGAAGCGAGATCCCCTGTATCCTGAAAAATACCTGAAACCTGAAACCTGCAACCTGAAACCTGAAACCTGAAACCTGCACCCTGTCCCCCACAAAATCTCAAATCCCCCTCCCTCACTATTTTACCCGATATTGCATCTCGCTGGTAATTGTTCACATATTGTGTATAGTTGCAATATGGGCCGGGTTCTTGTGCATAATTCGTTAATAATAATGGGGTTTGATAAAATTGCCTGCACTAATTTTCGTTTTGATTCAGCTATTTTTGCCCATTCCACAAAAAATATTGAACTGTGCGTTTAAAGAGTTTAGAAATCAAGGGTTTTAAGAGTTTTGCCGACAAAACTACGATCAATTTCGACCAGGGAATTACAGGCATTATCGGGCCAAACGGCTGCGGTAAAAGCAATATTATAGATTCCATTCGCTGGGTGATAGGCGAACATAAGATCAGCAACCTGCGCAGTGAAAATCTCGAAAGCCTTGTTTTTAACGGATCACGTACCCGCAGCGCCAGCGGTTTGGCCGAGGTAAGCCTTACTTTTGAAAATACACGCAACCTGCTTCCTACGGAATTCGGTACGGTTACTGTAACCCGGAAGTTTTATAAAAGCGGGGAAAGCGAATACCGCCTCAATGATGTGAACTGCCGCCTCAAAGATATCCATAATCTCTTTTTGGATACGGGCATCAGTACCGACAGCTATGCCATTATTGAGCTGGGTATGGTGGATGATATCATTAAAGATAAGGAGAACAGCCGCCGCCGTATGCTCGAACAGGCTGCGGGCATTACCATTTACAAAACCCGGAAACGGGAAGCCAAATTAAAATTAGATGCCACTGAGCAGGACCTGGCGCGGATTGAAGACCTTCTTTTTGAGATCAATAACCAGTTAAAAAGTTTGGAAAGCCAGGCCAAAAAGGCGGAGAAATATTACGAGATCAAAAAGGAATATAAAGAGCTGAGCGTGGAACTGGCAAAAGCCGCGCTTGAAGGATTTAATATTACATACAAGGACTTAAATGAGCAGCAGCAACAGGAAATAGACAAACGTTTTGAGCTGGAAGCCGGTATTGCACAGGAGGAAGCCGCTATAGAGCAGGACAAGCTGGGCTTTATTGAGCAGGAAAAACAGTTACAGGAAATGCAGCATGCTTTTAACAACCTGCTGGGAACGGTGCGGAGCAAAGAAAGCGAAAAGAGTCTCGGAGAGCAGCGCCTGCAATACCTGAAAGAAAGGGAAACCGGTTTGCGCAATTTTTTACAAAAATCGGAAGGCCAGTTAAAGGGCCTGGAAGAAAGTATTGCTTTTACGTCTGTGCAAATAGCAGATGAGGAAATTAAGCTGGGAGAATTTATTGAAACAGTAGAGCGCTTAAAGGAAGGGGTAGAGGAGAAGCGCCGCGTTTTTGATGAAAAACGCGCGGCTATTGATATCGTTCGCCGCGATAATCAGGCTTTGCAAAGGCGGCAGTTTGATGCTGAAAAGCAGGTAGCCGTTGCTGATACCTCTATCCAGAATATCCAGCGCACGATTATGCAGGGAGAAGAGGAGCAGGCGCAGCGCAAACAGCAGATAGCGCTATTGGAAACAGAAAGGGAAGAGAAGGAAATTGAATTAGATAATAAGCGAACCGGCCTGCAGCAACTGCAGGAACAGCACGAGCATACAAAGGAGCAGATACTGCAAACGCAGGCAAAGGTAGAAATCCTGCGCAACCAGCTGGCGGAGGAAAGCCGTAAGCTTGATGCCCGTAAAAATGAGCATGCCTTGCTGAAAAGCCTGATTGATTCTATGGAGGGTTATCCGGAAAGTGTAAAGTTTTTGCACAATAACCAGGGATGGAACCATGCCGCTCCAATTTTGTCGGATATTATTTACGTTAAAGAAGCATACCGCGCAGCAGTAGAAAATGTGCTGGAACCTTATCTTAATTACTATGTAGTGAACAACCTGGAGGAAGGGCTGCAGGCAGTGCAGCTTTTAGATACCAATAAAAAGGGGAAAGCCAATTTCTTTTTGTTAGACAGGATAAATGGTTTTAGTGATGTGCAGCATCAGCAGCCAGGCGGAACCCTTGCAGCAATGGAGGTAATTGAAGTGGAACCGCAGTACAGGAAACTGGCCGAGTACCTGTTAAGTAATGTGTATATCGCCGAAAATGATGAAGCGTTGCATAACAGCAATGGCGCCGTTGTGCTGGAAAAAACCGGCAAATACGTAAAAGGCAGATATGCGCTCACCGGTGGCAGTGTGGGATTATTTGAAGGCAAAAAAATAGGCCGTGCAAAAAATCTTGAAAAGCTGTATGAGGAAATTATTGCGCAGGAAACGGTGGTTAATGAACTGAAAGCCACTATACAGGCGCGTCATAATGAAGTGATCGGGTATAACCAGCAATTAAAAGAACAGGCGATACGGCAAACCCAGGATGCTATCAGCCAGTTAACCAACCAGGCTTTTGCTTTGCAGAATAAGATGGAGAACCTGCAGCAGATGGAAACAAACGGCAGCAGGCGGCTGGAAGAACTTAAAGAACAACTGCAGAACAACCACGACAGCATAGCCGAAGTGAGGGAAGACCTGGAGAAATTAAATGCACAGTTGCAGGAGTTGCAGGATAAGCTTCGGGATGCCGACCAGGATTATACCCATGCCGAACAGGAATATAATTTTGCCAGTGCAGCCTACAACGATGGCAATCTGCAATACACCAAATTGCAGAGCAAGGTAAATGCTTTAAAGCAGGAACATCAATTTAAGAACGGGCAGTTGATAGATTTGAAAGCCCAGATTGACAACAGTAACGTTCAGTTGCTGGAAGCTTCTGGAAACATTGCTCAAACAGAAGAAACCATACAAGTTGCTGCTGCCCTGTTATTAGATATGCTGCGGAACAAGGATGAAGAAGAAAAAAAACTTAATGAGGCCGACCAGGCCTATTACAACAGGCGCAATGCTTTAAATGAAAAAGAAAGTGCCCTGCGCCAGCGGCAAAAGGCAAAAGAGCAATTAGATCATTTGCTGAATGAAATAAAAGACAAATTAAGCGAGCTGAAATTGCAGTTGGCCGGAATGAAGGAAAGACTAAGCGTAGAGTTCAGGGTGGACCTGGATACCATATTGGATGAGCCCCGTGCAACGGAAACGCCGTTGGAGGATTTGCAGGCTGCCTGCGAAAGGATGAAGAAACGGCTTGAAAATATGGGTGAGGTAAATCCCACAGCCATTGAAGCTTTCCAGGAAATGCGAAAAAGATATGAGTTTATTCTTGAACAAAAGAATGACCTGGTTACGGCAAAGGATAGCCTTTTACAAACCATCCAGGAGGTAGAAGCCACTGCCAACCAGAAGTTTTTGGAAACCTTTAATATAGTAAGAGAAAATTTTCAGAAAGTATTTAAGGCCTTATTTACCGAAGAAGATACGGCGGATATTTTGCTGGAAAATCCGGAGAATCTTGCTGAAACCGGTATTGATATTGTTGCCAAGCCCAAAGGTAAGCGGCCTTCTTCCATTACCCAGCTAAGCGGGGGAGAAAAAACATTAACGGCTACTGCGCTGCTGTTCGCTATTTACCTGCTCAAGCCTGCTCCTTTTTGCATATTGGATGAGGTAGATGCCCCGCTTGATGATGCCAATGTAAATAAGTTCACCAATATGATCCGCCAGTTCAGCGAAAACTCGCAGTTCATTATTGTTACCCACAACAAAATGACCATGTCTACCGTGGATATTATATATGGCGTAACCATGCAGGAGCCGGGCGTAAGCAAATTAGTGCCCGTTGATTTCAGGGGGTTGAATTAGGGGAGGAGGTGTGAGGTATAGGGTCTCAGGTTACAGGTCGCAGGGAGCTCGGCTTTTGTATTACAGTTCAGCCGTATTATTTATTGTCTTCGCTGTGTGAAGTCTCCGACTTCGTACCCGCTATGTTCTTCCCGGATTATACCCCGGAAAAACGATAATGCAAGACACTTATTGCTAAAAGCTGATTGCCGACTGCTGAAAGCCCCAGCTACAAAAATCCCAGCTCAAGCTTCGCTTCTTCACTCATCATTTCCCTGTTCCAGGGCGGGTCAAAAGTAAGGTGCACATACACATCGGTTACACCTTCAATAGCTTCTGTTTTTTGCTGCACTTCCGCCACAATATCGCCGGCAACGGGGCAGCCGGGCGCTGTAAGGGTCATAGTGATCTTTACTTTACCATTGTCATCAGCCTCCAGTTCATATACCAATCCCAGGTCCATGATGTTTACAGGGATCTCAGGATCATATACTGTTCTTAAAACTTCTTCTATTTTATCGTTAAGCATATTAAATTTGAAATTTAAGATTGGAGATTTGAAATTACTCTTTCCTCAGCCTAAGATGGAGGCACTGTACTTTAGAATAATTTCAATAATAAATAATTCCGTATTATCTTTTGATTATACTACAGGAGCATCTTTGATTGTATAAAGCCAAAAACTATAAGCTGCATTCCCATCTCAAATTTCAGATTATAAATTTCAAATCCCCCTCGCTCTCAAAGCCACCCCATACATTTTCATCTGCTTCAGCATAGACAGCAGCCCGTTGGAACGGGTAAGCGATAAATGGCTTTTTAAGCCAATGGCGTCTACAAAATATATTTCAGCCTCAGCAATAGCTGCCGGCGATTGTCCGGACAATACCCGCACCACCATGCTTACCAGTCCCTTGGTGATCACCGCATCGCTGTCGGCAGTAAAGAATATTTTCCCATCTTTATGTTCGGCATGCAGCCAAACCTTGCTCTGGCAGCCTTTGATAAGATTTTCTTCTTTCTTATACTGTTCGTCAATCAATGGCAGATCCTTACCCAACTGAATAATGTATTCATATTTTTCGGTCCAGTCGGTAAAAAAACTGAATTCTTCTATGATCGTATCCTGTTGTTCTTTTATAGTCATTATACATTTGCTCCTTAGTGCAAAGTTCAGCACTTTTCAGCAATTTTAGGTGGAGAGAAAAAAGACGGGCGTATTTCAATTTTTCGCTCCATGTACAACTTTCCGGTCGGTGAGACACCGACCGGAAGCGGGTTCTACAGGTGGGTGTCACCACTCACCTGCGAAAATTTGAAATGCGCCCAAAAAGACAGCAGCTATTCCAGCATGCGTTTGGCTTTCTCAATACCATCAACCAACGCATCAACCTCAGCCTTTGTATTATAAAATGCAAAGGAAGCCCTTACCGTTCCGGGAATCTGAAAGAAATCCATAACCGGCTGAGTACAATGGTGCCCCGTTCTTACGGCAATGGATTGCTTATCTAATATTTCGCCCAGGTCGAAGGGATGGATATTACCCACTAAAAAAGATATGGCGCCGGAGCGGTGTTTAGCATCGCCTATGAAACGCAGGGAAGGTATGGCTGAAAGCCGGTCGTAAGCATAGGCTACCACTTCTTCTTCCGCCTGCTGAATAGCAGATATGCCAACGTGCTGTACATAGTCTATTGCAGCACCCAGCGCAATACCGCCGGAGATATCGGGTGTGCCCGCTTCAAATTTAAAAGGCAGTTCGTTATAGGTAGTTTTAGCAAAAGTTACATTTTTGATCATATCACCACCACCTTCATAAGGAGGCATCTCGTTAAGCCACTTTTCTTTTCCGTATAAAATACCCACGCCGGTAGGCCCGTATATTTTATGGCCCGAAAAAGCTAAAAAATCGGCATCTAATTGCTGAATGTCTATAGGCATATGCTGGATAGCCTGCGCTGCGTCTATTAAAACCGGTACGTTTACCGCATGCGCTTTCTGAATAATTTCATGAACGGGATTTACGGTACCCAGGCTGTTGGAAACATAAGTAACGGCTACTATTTTCACTTTATCTGTCAGCAGCTCATCAAAGCCATCCATCTTTAATTCGCCCGCTTCATCAATGGGTATTACTTTTAATGTTGCTCCTTTCTCTTCACAGATCAGCTGCCAGGGAACAATGTTGGAATGATGTTCCATGGCGGAGATCAGCACTTCATCTCCCGCTTTTAAAAATTTTTTACCGAACGAAGCGGCCACCAGGTTAATGCCGTTGGTGGTGCCTTTTGTAAATATTATTTCATGCTCATGGCGGGCATTAATATAGCCGGCTATTTTTCTTCTTGCCACTTCATAGGCTTCCGTGGCCTGCTGGCTTAAAAAGTGAACGCCGCGGTGTACATTACTGTTATAGTGGGTATAATAGTTATGGAGTGATTCCAGAACAGGCTGCGGCTTTTGTGTAGTGGCCGCATTGTCTAAATAGATCAATGGCTTGCCGTACACTTTGGTTTTCAATATCGGGAAGTCTCTCCTGATCTTTTCAATATCCAGCACACTATCTGTTATGGTTTCACTGTTAGTCATACGCTTCTGCCATTTTACGGGTGATCAGTTTTTCAACATATTCTCTTACGGCAGGGATCTGTATTTTATTGGTAACATCAAATGCGAATGCCTTTACCATCAGGTTTCTCGCGGCCGTTTCGCCAATGCCTCTCGATTGCAAATAAAACAGCGCTTCTTTGTTGAGACTGCCCACGGTGGAGCCATGACTGCATTTTACATCATCCGCAAAAATTTCTAACTGCGGCTTCGAATCTACCACTGCCTTATTGCTCAGCAGCATATTATTGTTTTGCTGGAAAGCGTTCGTTTTCTGTGCATCCTGGTCTACAAATATCCTGCCGCTGAAAACACACCGGGAGCTGTCTAACAGCACGCCTTTATACAATTCATTGCTGAGGCAGTTGGGAAACAGGTGATTGACCGTTGTGTGGTTATCCGCTAATTGCCTGGCCCCGGCAAGGTACAGTCCATACAGGTGGCTTTCAGTATTGGTGCCGTTCAGATCAAGATGCAGGTTATTACGCACAAAAGAAGCGTCAGGTAATATGTACGTGTGGTTATTATACAGGCTGTTGCTTTGCTGCACGGTTTGGTTAAAGTTAACTAAGTGCGCATTGGATGGGGCGATCTGCAGGTTGTACTGGTCTGCCTGCGCGTTTTCTGCCACATAGCATTCTGTAACACTGTTTACAAATAGAGGTTTATCGCCTATTACCACAACCGATTCAACAATTTGTATTTTACTGCTCCTGTGGGCAATAATCAATATCCTTGGCTGAATAAAAACGGCTTCTTCCGCATTGTATACATGCGTAATGTGTATGGGCTTATCGCAAACACTGTTTTTCTCCGCTTCTATTACAATGCCGTTTTCAAACAGCGCCGTGTTCAAAGCAGCAAAAGGATGCTTTTGAAGGTTAATGCGTTGGCCCAGGTAAGCTTTCAGGTCATCGTTCTTTAGTGCAGTACGGAGTGGCAGAACTTTTACACCCGGTATACTCACATCTTCATTGAGCATACCATTCTTTAAAACCACTTCGTAAGCATCCAGCAGGGGTATTTGTACCGCGCTGTGCAGTTTGTGCAAAGAAGCGGCACCGGGCTGAAGGCGAAAATCTTCCTTTAAAAAAGGAGACACGTTGGTAAACCGCCATTCTTCCAGCTTAGTTGTAGGAAACCCTTTGCCGGAAAACGCTTCAAAAGCGCTATCCCGTAAAGGTTTCAGCCAGTTATTATCCTGCGCCGTTTCCTTTTCCCTGTATAGCGTAATAAACTGGTCGTATAGTGATGTAGTTGTAATCATTTCAAAATTGCGTTAATCATCAAACCGATGCCGTTGTAGCAGGTTCCTTTATCCAGTCGTAGCCTTTTTCTTCCAGCTCAAGCGCTAATTCTTTAGTGCCCGATTTTACAATCCTGCCATCATATAATACATGCACAAAATCGGGTACGATGTATTCCAGCAAACGCTGGTAGTGGGTAATTACAATAAATGCATTCTTTTCGGAGCGCAGTTTATTTACGCCGTTGGATACAATGCGCAAAGCGTCAATATCCAGTCCCGAATCCGTTTCATCTAAGATGGAGAGCCTGGGATTGAGCATGGCTAACTGAAATATTTCATTCCTTTTTTTCTCACCTCCTGAAAAGCCTTCGTTTAAGGAACGATTGGTGAGCTTGGCATCAAACTCCACTAATTTTTGCTTTTCCCTGGTTAAACGAAGAAACTCTTTCGCTTCTAACGGCGGTTCATTATGATAGGCCCTTATTTCGTTTAAAGCGGTACGCAAAAAGTTAATATTGGAAACCCCGGGTATTTCAATGGGGTATTGAAAAGCAAGGAACAAACCTTCCCGCGCCCTGTTTTCAGGTGAAAGCTCCAGCAGGTCCTTGCCATCGAATATCACTTCTCCGCCGGTAACTTCAAAGTTTTCCCTGCCGGTGAGCACGGAGGCAAGGGAGCTTTTCCCTGAACCGTTCGGTCCCATGATCGCATGTATTTCGCCCGCGTTTACCTGCAGGTTAATGCCTTTTAATATCTGCTTATCCTCAACCTTCGCCTGTAAATTTTTTATGCTTAACATGATATATTGCTGTGTTTCTTATTTTGTGTAATAACTCCTTTCGGAACTGAATTCGTTAACTGTTTATATAAACCGGAACAATAAATGCTTTTACATCTCCCCACTTACTACTTACCACTTACTACTTTTTCACTCCCTATCCCACACTTCCTTCCAGCGTAATGGATAAAAGCTTCTGCGCTTCCACTGCAAACTCCATGGGTAGCTGGTTCAGCACTTCTTTTGCATAGCCGTTCACGATCAGCGCTACTGCTTTTTCAGTATCTATTCCCCGCTGGTTGAGGTAAAAGATCTGGTCTTCGCCTATTTTTGAAGTAGTAGCTTCATGCTCAATAGTAGCGGTTTTGTTCTTGGATTCAATATAAGGGAAAGTATGAGCGCCGCAACGGTCTCCAATCAACAGGGAGTCACATTGGGTAAAGTTTCTCGCGTTTTCTGCCTTGCTGCCCACCTGTACCAGTCCACGATAGCTGTTTTGTCCTTCGCCGGCTGAAATACCTTTTGATATGATGCGGCTTTTGGTGCCCTTGCCAATATGGAACATTTTAGTGCCTGTATCGGCAATCTGTCTGTTTTTAGTTACCGCCACCGAATAAAACTCACCGCTCGAATAATCGCCCTGCAGAATTACGCTGGGGTATTTCCATGTAATTGCCGAACCGGTTTCAACCTGGGTCCATGAAATTTTGGAGTGGGCGCCCCGGCAAACACCGCGTTTGGTTACAAAATTATAAATGCCGCCTTTACCTTCTTTATCGCCCGGATACCAGTTTTGTACAGTGCTGTATTTAATTTCTGCGTTTTCAAGGGCTATCAGCTCCACCACTGCCGCATGCATCTGGTTTTCATCACGTTTGGGTGCGGTGCAGCCTTCCAAGTAGCTTACGTAGCTGCCTTCATCGGCAATAATAAGGGTGCGTTCAAATTGGCCTGTATTTTCTGAGTTGATCCTGAAATAAGTAGACAGCTCCATAGGGCAGCGAACGCCTTTGGGAATATACACAAAGGATCCATCGGAGAAAACCGCCGCGTTTAAAGCGGCATAAATATTATCTGAATAAGGCACAACCGAACCCAGGTATTTTTGTATCAGTTCGGGATGCTCCTTTACTGCTTTGCTTATGGATGAAAAAATGATGCCCTGCTCTTTCAGGGTTTCCTGGAAGGTAGTGGCTACGGAAACACTGTCAAAAACAGCGTCAACCGCTACCCCGGCTAATATTTTTTGTTCCGAAAGGGGAATGCCCAGTTTTTCGAAGGTGGCAATGAGTTCGGGATCCACCTCATTCATATCCTTATACTTTGCCTTTGATTTTGGAGCGGCATAGTAGGATATATCCTGGAAATCAATTTTTGGGAGTTCAAAGTTCTGCCAATGGGGTTCGGGCTGCTTTAAAAATGCCTGGTAGCCTTTCAATCGCCAGTCTAACAGCCATTGGGGTTCCTTTTTTTTAGCGGATATAAAATGTACCGTATCTTCATTCAGCCCCCTGGGAGACACATCCATCTCAATATCAGTTACAAAGCCAAACTCATACTCTTTATCACTATATTCCTCCAATATGGAGGCACTGTTATTAGCCATAATTATAATGTATTGTTCTGAATTGCCTGAACCTATACCGCGAAGCTCTCACCACAGCTACAGGTTCTGCTGGCATTCGGATTTTTAAAAACAAGCCCTTTCCCGTTTAAGCCGCCCGAATAATCCAATTCGGTGCCGTATAGATATAAAAGGCTTTTCATATCTACAACTATCTTAATACCTTTATCTTCATATAATTCATCTCCTGCTTTTCTTTCTACATCAAAATGCAGGTTATATTCAAGCCCTGAGCATCCCCCGCCTTTAACACCTACCCTTACAAAGGTATCTCCTTCTCTTTTTTCTTCTGCCATCAACCGGTCTAAATAGTCTTTTGCAGAAGCAGAAACTGTGATCATAATAAATGATTTATACTATTTGCGAAGTTACGATTTTTGCTGATAAGAATATTGTCGCAAAGCGGAAAACAAGGAAATATAGTATAAAATGTGTTATTATTGCGGCAATAAATCATAAGCGTGAATGTTGCATACCAGATACAGGTGCCGGTTAGCGAAATAGAGGATGCCGCCCAATGTAATTTATATGTTGAGATAGCGGCAGATCATCTCCTCTTTGGCATTTTAGACAATAATAAGCATGAATTCATTGCGTTGCAATATGTTAACTTGGATAAATACAATGCTTTTAATCATTGTAAAGAGCTGGTTTACCACAATGAATGGCTCGCCCGGTCGTATAATAAAGTAACCGTGGTGTACTATTTTCCTGAAAGCGTATTGGTGCCGGAACCGCTATCAGATGCCGGGTTAAACAAAACCGCCCTGGATCTTATATATGGCGACCTGAACAGGGGCGAAATACTAACAGATAATGTGCACGAATGGAACTTACACAATGTATACAGGGTACCTGCGGCATTGCACCAACTGCTGGGTGGGCATTTTCCTAAGGGGCATTTTTACCATGCTTATACTATTGTACTGAAAAGAAAAGCGCAAACGATGGAAAACGCAGCCGGCGATGAAGCTACGCTGATCTTTTATCCCAATAAGCTCCTTTTTGCATTGTTCAGGAACGGCGGTTTGCAAATCATACAAACTTTCGAATATGAAACGGCTGAGGATGTTACTTACCATTTGCTGAATGCCTGTCGCAGGTTTGAGGTAGATTGCGGGCAGGTTGTATTGAATGTATCGGGGCTCCTTGACGATCATTCATCAGTATATTCTGAGCTGCTGAAGTATTTTTTGCATATTGAGCTGGATGAGCGTCCTGCAGATTTTAAATATACCGGGGCTTTCGATGAATACCCGCTTCATTTTTTTTCTTCCCTGTTTAATACCGCCTTATGCGAATAATTGGCGGAACAGCGGGGGGCAGGAAATTTAACCCGCCTGCTAAAATGCCATATACCCGCCCTACTACCGACATTGCGAAGGAAGGCTTATTTAATATTATTGAAAATAACCTTGATATCAGTACTTTAAAAACGCTTGATCTTTTTGGCGGAACGGGAAGCATCAGCTATGAACTGGCTTCGCGGGGAGCAAAAGCGCTTACAATAGTGGAGAAAGACCCTAAGATGTTTGCTTTTATTGCTAAAAACAGGGAAGCATTGGGGTTTGAAAATATACAGGTTATTAAAATGGATGTTTTTGTATTTATGCGGCAATGTAATGAGCAGTTTGATTTTATTTTTGCAGGACCACCGTATGCCCTGGGAAATATTGACGACCTGCCGGCTGAAGTGTTTAAGCACAAGCTGCTGTTTGAAAAAGGCTGGTTTGTGCTGGAACACACGCCACGCAATAACTATGAAAAGCATCCTTATTTCAAAACGGCGCGGCATTATGGCACAACGGTGTTTTCAATATTTGTAAATAATGAGGCATAGGTATGAGGAAGAAAAGTTTAAGGAAGAAGGTATAGGGTATAAGGTAATAAAGGTATAGGGCATAAGGCATAAGGTATAAAGTGCACCCTCCACCTTATACCTTCCACCCTAAGCTAAAAACAATATGACCAAAAAAGAGCTCCGGCACATATACAGGCAAAAAAGGCTGCTTTTGAAGGAAGCGGAAACGGATAAGCTGCAGGATCTGATCACCATACGCTTCCAGGAGCTGGCATTGCCTTTCCTGCACTACCTGCATACTTACCTGCCTGTGGATATACAAAAAGAGGTGGATACTTATCCTGTTATGGAATTACTGAAATTTTCCAATCCGGGCCTGAATATTGTTGTACCTAAAACTAATGTGGAAAGCAACGGTATGGCGCATTATATATACGATGAAAACACCATTTTGATAAAGAACGCCTATAATATTATGGAACCCCAGGGAGGGCGAATGATAAACAGTACAGATATAGATATGGTGCTGGTTCCGCTGCTTGCTTTTGATGAACGGGGCAGCAGGGTAGGCTATGGAAAAGGCTATTACGACCGGTTCCTGGCGGAATGCCGGAAAGATGTGATTAAAGTAGGGTTATCTTTCTTTGAGGCAGAGCCGCTTATTGATGATACTGATGAATTTGATATACCTTTAACGCATTGCGTAACACCACAAAAGGTATATGAATTTTAGTTCTGTCTGGCTCAGGTCGTTCCGGGTGTTGTTGTTTCCATTCGCTTTTCTATATGGAACTGCCGTTAAGGTAAGGAATTATTTATACGATAATGAGATCATTCAATCTGTAGAATTTAACTTCCCTGTAATATGCATAGGTAATATTTCCGTAGGGGGAACGGGCAAGTCGCCTATGGTAGAATACCTGCTAAGGCTGCTGATGCACCGCTATAAAACGGCTACGCTCAGCCGCGGCTATAAACGCAAAACCCGGGGTTATGTGCTGGCAGACGATAAAACCACGGCGCTTGATATTGGTGATGAGCCTATGCAGTTTCACATTAAATTCCCGGAGGTAACGGTAGCGGTGGGTGAAGAACGTGCCATCGCTATTCCGCAGCTATTATTCGACCGCCCGGAAACGGATGTTATTATATTAGATGACGCGTTGCAGCACCGCGCGGTAAAAGCTGGTTTTAACATTTTGCTTACCGATTATAACAATCTTTTTACCCGGGATATTTTTTTGCCTACCGGCGATTTACGCGACAGCAGGAGCAGCTATAAAAGAGCCGATATTATAGTTGTTACCAAATGCAGCGATACTTTTTGCAGTGAGCAGAAGCATGAGATCATGGCGGAAATAAAACCCACGGCAGGACAGCATCTTTTTTTTACCGGCATCCGCTACGGGGCGCCCTATCAT
The DNA here is from genome assembly GCF_035445465.1 of Agriterribacter sp. NCBI lineage: Bacteria > Pseudomonadati > Bacteroidota > Chitinophagia > Chitinophagales > Chitinophagaceae > Agriterribacter > Agriterribacter sp. Next base: position 55,457 of record NZ_DAOMQT010000018.1, on the reverse strand, counting down.
ATTATTTCAAGAGGCATTAAACGGATGTCTAAAGAAACAGAAGTTTTGCTGGCCTGCGGTATCGCCAATCCCGCACCATTAAAACAACATATCCAGGAGTCCTGCGCCAGCTATGACGCTATTTATTACCGGGATCATTATATTTTTACCATAGATGACCTCAAAGAGATCCGGCAAAGGTTTGAAAAGTTAGCCGCACAGGACAAAATGATTATCGTAACGGAAAAGGATGCGGTAAGATTGGTGAAGTTTGCTGCAGCCTTAAAAAATATGCCGGTGTATGTACAGCCTATTGAAACCTATTTTTTATTTAATGAATCGCAACGATTCAATTTTTTAATCGAAAATTTTATACAGGGTTTTAAAATAAAATCCTGAGCGCACTTATGAAACATAAGAACAACCGCAAAGCAAAACCCAAATCTCAAACCCATACTTATGAAGGAACCCTCGATGTTACCCGTTCAGGAATTGGTTATGTAGTGGTAGAAAACCAGGAGAAAGATATTTTTGTACGTCCGCAGGATTTTAACCGCGCCCTGCATGGCGACAGGGTAAAAGTGAACGTTACGCGCCATAATCCAAGAACAGGAAAAATGGAAGGAGAGGTGCTGGAAGTAGTGGAGCGCAGGCAAACGGAATTTATAGGCCGCCTGGAAATGAATACCGACTTTGCTTTTTTCATCCCGGACAAAGCCAAGGGAACACCCGATATGTATATACCGGCCGGTAAGTTTAACGGCGCACAAAATGGCGACAGGGTGGTAGTGCGGATTACCGATTGGGATAGAAAGGCCAAAAGCCCCAACGGGGAAGTGGTAAGCGTTTTAAACGCCGCAGATGAAAATGATATGGCCATGAAGCAGATACTGGTTGACGCCGGCTTTTCGCTTCAGTTTGATGATGACGCCTTGGAAGAAGCAGCGCGGATACCGGACACGCTGCCTGCTGCGGAAATTGAAAAACGTAAAGACATCAGGGATATCCTCACCTTTACGATTGACCCCGCGGATGCGAAAGATTTTGACGATGCCATCAGCTTCAGGCAATTAAAGAGCGGTTTATACGAAATTGGCGTTCACATTGCCGATGTAAGCTATTATGTTGAAGAGGGAACCGTACTCAACGAAAATGCTTATAACAGGGCTACCTCGGTGTATTTGCCAGACAGGGTATTGCCGATGCTGCCGGAACATATTTCAAATGTATTGTGCAGCCTTCGGCCAAATGAAGACAAATTAACCTTCTCCGCTATTTTTGACATTACAGCCAAAGGGGAAGTTAAAAATTGCTGGCTGGGCAGAACGGTCATTCATTCCAATCATCGCTATACCTACGAAGAAGCGCAGCAGATCATTGAAAGCAAAGAAGGCATATATAAAGATGAGATATTGCTACTGAATGAAATGGCGCAAAAGTTCCGTAAGCAGCGGTTTAAAAACGGCGCCATTAATTTCTCCTCCCAGGAAGTGCGGTTTACATTGGATGAAAATGGCAAGCCCACAGGCATCGTGATTAAAGAAAGCAAAGAGGCACACCAGTTAATTGAAGAGTTTATGCTGCTGGCCAACAGAACCGTTGCGGAACAGGTGGGAAAGATAAAGGTTAATAAACAACCGCTTCCCTTTCCATACAGGATACATGATACCCCCGATGAAGAAAAGCTTTTACCTTTTGTGGAATTCGCTAAAAAATTCGGACACCGCTTCGACACCAAAACACCCGCCGGCATAGCCGCTTCGTTCAACAAAATGCTTGCGGAAGTGCAGGGTAAGCCGGAGCAGCATGTGCTGGAACAGTTGGGCATACGTACCATGGCAAAAGCTGCGTACACGCCCGAAAATATAGGGCATTATGGATTGGGCTTTGAGAACTATTGTCATTTTACTTCGCCTATCCGCCGTTATCCCGATATTATGGTGCACCGCATTTTACAGGATGTGCTTGACGGGCACCCGAAAGCGGATAAAAAGATGGGGGAGAAATGCCTGCACAGCAGTGTGCGGGAAAGGGCGGCAATGGAAGCCGAAAGGGCCGCTAATAAGTATAAGCAGGTTGAGTTTATGCAGCAATACATAGGAGATGAATTTGAAGGCGTGATCAGTGGCGTGGCTGCCTTTGGTTTTTGGGTAGAAACGGTGCTGCATAAGTGTGAAGGACTGGTAAGCATTCAAAGCCTGCTGGACTATGACGATTTCCGGTTAATAGAAGCGGAGTATTGTCTTGCGGGGAGAAGAAGCGGCAGAACATTCAGAATGGGAGATAAAGTTTGGATAAAAGCCATATCAGCCGATTTGGGAAAAAGACAATTAGATTATGAATGGGTAATAAAGCCCGGGGATAATGGCGATAACGGAGATGATACACAAAAAGTAAAATTGGTTAAAGGTAAAGAAGGGAGGAAGCGAAGGTAGATTCGGGTTGCAGGTTTCAGGTTTCAGGGTTTGCACGCTTTCGGATTTGGGATTTACGACTTCGGATTTGAATTTTGCCTGTCATGCTGAGGAACAAAGTATCTGTATATTATTTGTTTCTTGTAATTTGTTTCCTGGTGCTTTGTATTCCCTTCGGATTTCGAATTCCCGGCTTCGGGTTTATTAAACAACATTATGTTTTCATTTGAAACGCTCGCAAAGCAATTTGCTGAAAAATTCAATACCAGGCATTTCCCTGAAACACTGCCTTCATTATACCAGCCGGCGGAATATTTTCTGTCTATCGGCGGCAAGCGTATCCGTCCGGTGATATGCCTGATGGGTAATGAGTTGTTCGATGTTATTCAGCCTGATGCCTGGCATGTGGCTCATGCCGTAGAATTGTTCCACAACTTTACACTCATTCACGACGATATTATGGATAAGGCGCCGCTCAGGCGCGGAAGGCAAACGGTTCATGTAAAATACAGTGAGCCTACCGCTTTGCTTGCCGGTGATGTGATGATAGTAGCAGCATATGATTATTTAAGTAAGATCAACCCGCTGCACCTGCCGAAGATCATGCACGTGTTTAACAAAACAGCCAGGGAAGTGTGTGAAGGGCAGCAGTTAGATATGGACTTTGAAGAAAGAGCGGAGGTAACCCTTGATGAATACATGCACATGGTTACCTTAAAAACATCGGTATTGCTGGCAGCCAGCTTACAAATGGGCGCCATGCTGGGTGGCAGCGGGGAAGGTAACCAGGATCATTTATATGCTTTTGGCAAAAATCTCGGTATCGCTTTCCAGTTGCAGGACGATTATTTGGATGCCTTTGGCGATCCCGAAAAATTCGGGAAGCAACCCGGCGGGGATGTAATGGCCAATAAAAAAACCTTTCTTACCATACAGGCGCTTGAAGTAGCAACGCCTGTTCAGAAAAAAGAACTGTTGCGTTTAATGAAAGAAAATCCTCCGGGAAAGGTAGAAAGCGTATTGCAGATTTTTACAGATTGCAAAGTGGATGTGTGGGCAAAAAACCTGAAAGATAAATACCTCGGACTGGCCCTGCAGCACTTAGAAGATACCGCTGTTATCAGCAGCCGTAAGCAACCGTTGCAGGAGCTTGCCTTGTTTTTGGTACAAAGGGAACATTGAGCAAGTTACAAGTTGCAGGTTGCAAAGTGTCCGGATTTCGGATTTTCTTCTTCGGATTTGACTTTTGATTTTTCTTTGTCATTTGGTTCTTGGTTCTTTGTACTCCTTCGTATTTAGGTTTTCAGGCTTCGTATTTATGATTTATGATTTGGCGCTTTTTTTATTCTCCTGCCACCGTTACCCGATTTTAAACTATTTTGGCGGATTGAAACAACCAAAATGCAACAGCATGGGCCACCCGCTTTTCAGAAAAAAATCCATACATAAGATCATAGAGGACGCGCAGGCAAGAGATGCGGATGAGCATAGCCGTGGGCTGAAAAAAGTGCTGGGGGTACGTGATCTTACTTTTTTGGGTATCGCCGCTGTGGTGGGCGCCGGTATTTTCTCTACCATCGGCAATGCCGCATTTAATGGTGGTCCGGGTATTTCCATCTTATTTATTATTACCGCCGTAACCTGTGGCTTTTCGGCGTTGTGTTACGCAGAGTTTGCCAGCCGCGTGCCTGTAGCGGGCAGCGCCTATACGTACTCGTATGTTACGTTCGGGGAAGTGATTGCCTGGGTAATAGGCTGGGCGCTGATATTAGAATATGCTATCGGCAATGTGGTGGTGGCCATATCGTGGAGCGGCTATTTCAATAACCTGCTTGTACACGTATTTCATATTCATTTGCCCGACTGGATGCTGGTGGACCCGATGACGGCACAAAGCGCTTACACGGAGGCCACCCGGGCACTGGCAGCAGGTTCATTATCGGCCGCAGACACCGGTAAATACCAGTTTGCCGTTGATGCCTGGAACAATGCGCCATCGTTTGGAAACGGTAAATTGTTTTTTAACCTGCCTGCTTTTATTATTGTGGGGCTCATTACCTGGCTGGCTTATATAGGTATGAAGGAAAGCAAGCGTATGGCCAATTTTATGGTGATCTTTAAAATTGCTGTCATCATATTTGTTATAGTAGCCGGCGCTTTTTTTGTAGATACCAATAACTGGCGGCCTTTTTTGCCCAACGGTTTTGAAGGGGTATTAAAAGGCGTATCGGCTGTGTTTTACGCCTATATAGGCTTTGATGCGATTTCTACCACGGCTGAAGAATGCAGGAATCCGCAGCGCGATATGCCCAGGGGCATGATTTATTCTTTGATCATTTGCACGGTGTTGTATATTCTTATTGCGCTTATATTAACGGGTATTGAAAACTATTCCAATTTTAAGAATATCAACGACCCGCTGGCTTTTGTTTTTGAACAGCGCGCCCCCTGGATAGAGAAGATCGTTTCTGTAAGCGCCGTGGTAGCCACTACCAGCGTATTGCTGGTGTTTCAACTCGGTCAGCCCCGTATTTGGATGAGCATGAGCCGCGACGGGTTATTACCTAAGAAATTTCAAACCATTCATCCCAAATACCAAACACCTTCCTTTGCTACCATTGTTACCGGCATTATAGTAGGTATACCTTCGCTGTTTATTGCTTCGGAACTGGTTACCGATCTTACGAGTATAGGAACCTTATTTGCTTTTGTACTGGTATCGGGCGGTGTGTTGTTATTACCGCCAAGGCCGGCAGGTGATAGTGGATTCAGGCTGCCCTATATCAACGGAAGGTATATTGTGCCTGCTTTACTTGCTGTATTCATTTACCTGTTCCGGCAGCGTGTGGCAGACGCGGTACAAAACCTGGGGCACGAAAATTACCAGGAAGTGCTTTTCCTGCTTTTTATTGTAATAGCAACCATACTTGCGGTACTTACCTTTATCCGGAAATATTCGCTTATTCCCATACTGGGTGTGTTGTTTTGTTTATACCTCATGATTGAAATTCCTGCCGTTAGCTGGCTGTGGTTTTTTGTGTGGATGGCATTGGGGCTCGCCATTTATTTTTTGTATGGATACAGGCATAGTAAGCTGGCGAAATGAGCTAATTTGATTTGAAAATTTGAAAATGTGGAAATGATAAACACGTGCTTCCCTTTAAAACACAGTAAAATGGTGTACATTACCACGGAGGCCTCCTTGTAACCTGCACCCTGTAACCTGCACATCCTGCAGCCAATCATTGCTATAATATTTCAGGGAAATTTTGTACATTGTATTAGTTCCTTTCTTCATCTAAAACTTTGCCATATGAACCTCCTTCATAGTATGGAAAGATGGGGAGACACGCATCACCCCAAATGGCTCGATTTCATCCGCATGTTGCTGGGTATATTTCTTTTTATACGCGGTGTGGAATTTATCAATAACATGGATCAGTTGAGCGCCCTCATGGCTAAAAGTGAATTTCTCGGTTCCATGTCGCTCGGCGTACTGGCGCATTATGTAGTATTTGCGCACATCGTAGGGGGTGCGTTGATCGCTTTTGGGTTGCTTACCCGTTTGGCATGCTTAGTGCAGGTACCCATCTTACTGGGCGCTGTTTTTTTTGTTAATGCCGATGCGGGGATTTTGTCGCCCAATGAAGGATTGTGGCTATCCATAATAATTTTAGCTCTGCTGATCTTTTTTTTGGTAAGCGGCAGCGGCCCTCTTTCTGTAGATGAACAAATGCGCAGGCAGGCGGAGCGGCAACGCAGATAATGGGGGAGGAGATATGAAGTTACAGGTCACAGGTTTCAGGGGTCTTCCGGCTTAGAAGTGTTTTCGGGAACACGGAGGCACAAAGACACAGTGGTGTTTAGCGTAAATCAAAATGTATTTTCATTTTCAAATTTTCAAATTGCCGGATTTTCAAATTCTCACATTTCCACATCTTCGCATTTTCACATTCTCTCCGGCACCTCAATTCCCGCCAGTGCCATACCGGAAGCGATAACATTAGCCGTCATCTGGCAGATGCGGAGGCGTAGCTGTTTTTTATTTTCCGTTTCCGCTTTCAGCACGCGATGCTCCGTTACAAAAGAATTGAAGGCTTTTGCCAGTTCGTAGCAATAGTTCACTATTACGGAGGGGTTATGTTCATAAGCCGCTTGTTGTATAATAGCCGGGTATCTTTCCAATAAAATGATCAGTTCCTTTTCCAAAGGCAGCAGGGCTTCGTTGTGCTGCAGGGAAAAATGCTGATCGGGTTGTTCATTCCGCAGTATCGCTTTTGCCCTGGCATGCGAAAATTGCACAAAGGAAGCAGTGAAGCCATGAAAGTCTATACTTTCTTCAGGATTAAAGATCATCCTTTTCCTGGGATCAACTCTCAGAATGAAGAATTTTAATGCGCCCAGGCCTATAGTGTTATACAGCTTATCCAGTTCGTCCGGTGTAAAATCTTTTACCTTGCCCAGCTCCTCGGTTTTTTGCGCCGCCACTTTTATCATCTCATCTATCATATCATCAGCGTCAACCACTGTTCCTTCCCTCGTTTTCATACGGCCCGAAGGCAACTCCACCATGCCATAGCTGAGGTGGTAAATACCTTCGGAAGAAGGTAGTCCCAGTTTCCGGCATATGAGTTGCAATACTTTGAAGTGATAATTTTGTTCGTCGCCTACCACGTAAATGCTCTGGTCATACCGGTAAGCTTCGTATTTTTCAACGGCTAATCCAATGTCCTGTGTAATGTATACGGCCGTGCCGTCTTTTCGCTGTACAATCTTTTCATCTAATCCATCTGCGGTGAGGTCAACCCATACGCTGTTGTCTTCTTTTTTAAAGAAAACACCTTTTTGTAATCCCTCTTCCACCAATTTTTTACCCAGCAAATAGGTGTCGCTTTCATAGAACATTTTATCGAAATCGCTGCCAATTCGCTTATAGGTAATATCAAAGCCTGCGTATACCCAGCTATTCATCTTTTTCCATAGGGCTATTACTTCCGGTTTGCCCGCTTCCCAGTCTACCAGCATTTGCTGGGCGGCTTTCATAATGGGCGCTTCCTTTTCCGCTTCCGCTTCAGGCATTCCTTTTGCCGTTAGCTCCTGTATTTCTTTTTTGTATTCCGTGCCAAAAAGCACATAATAATCGCCTACAAAATGATCGCCTTTGGCGCCGGTACTTTCCGGGGTGGCCCCGTTAGCGAATTTTTGCCAGGCAACCATGCTTTTGCAAATATGGATGCCCCTGTCGTTGGCAATGCAGGTTTTAACCACATCATAGCCATCGGCTTTTAAAATTTCCGATATACTCCATCCTAAAAAAATATTGCGCAGGTGCCCCAAATGCAAAGGTTTATTGGTATTGGGCGAAGCGTATTCCACTACAATGGTTTTCCCTTTTTTTTCTTTTCTTCCATACATCCCGTCCTGGTAATTATCGTTCAGTACCGCCCCCCAGTAGCTACCGGCAATATTCAGATTTAGAAAGCCCTTTATTACATTAAAAGCTGAGAACAGGGAAGGGTGGGTTTCTGTTAAATATGCGCCCAGGGTTTTGCCCAAAGCATCAGGCGATTGCTTTAATGGTTTAAGCAGGCTGAATAACACTACGGTGTAATCGCCTTCAAATTCAGGTTTGGTTTGATTGATCTGGAAATCCTTTGCACTGAATGCCTGGTTATACAATTGTTCCAATGCTGCAATAACGGCGGACTGAATGGTTGATGTAACGGACATGACCCCACATTTTAAAGGACTGCAAAAATAAGGATATGCGTCTTCAATCCTTTTTTTATGTTATTTTGTAGGAATGCGCCGGTTAAGCAGCGCAATATCTTATGCAAATCATAGAAGTTAACAATGCCGCCACAAGAAAATCCTTCCTGGATCTTCCCCGGAAAATATATAAAAATGATCCTAACTGGATATGTCCTTTGAACAGGGATATTGAATGGGTATTTGACCCGCGTAAAAACAGTTATCACCAGAACGGGAAATGTATAAGGTGGATACTGAAAAATAAAAACGGGAAGGTAATTGGGCGCATTGCCGCTTTTATAAACAATAGAAAAGCGTATCTCACTGAAGTGCCCACGGGAGGCTGTGGTTTTTTTGAATGTGCCGATAACCAGGACGCTGCCGACCTGTTGTTTGATACGGCTAAAGCGTGGCTTGCTGAAAAGGGTATGAAGGCCATGGACGGCCCTGTAAATTTTGGAGAAAATGATATGTGGTGGGGATTGCTGGCAGAGGGCTTTGCGGCGCCGTACTATGGGATGAATTATCATCAGCCTTATTATAAAAGATTGTTTGAGCGATATGGTTTCACGCCATTGTATGAGCAGATATCCAATTCGATAGAAATATATAAACCTTTTCCGGAGCGCTTTACCAAAATTGCGGAATGGGTGGCCAAAAAGCCGGGTTACCATTTTGAGCACCTGAATAAAAAGGAGTTTCAGCGTTTTGCCAATGATTTTAAAGAGATTTATAATGATGCCTGGAAGGACTTTGAGAATTTTACACCTATAACGGACATCACTATACGTGAAACCTTTGAAAAGATGAAGATCATTATGGATGAAAAGCTGATCTGGTTTGCTTATGTAGATGGGGAACCGGCTTCCATGGTAGTGATTGTTCCGGATACCAATGAGCTGATCAGCAATTTGAATGGCAGGTTAGGCATATGGAGTAAGCTGAAGTTCATGCTAAACAAATGGAGCCGTAAGAATAAGCGGATGCGGGCCGTAATTATGGGAACCAAAGCGAAGTTTCAAAAGCATGGACTGGAATCGGCTATAATCATTAAGCTGAAAGAATATGTGCTGCCCCTGCAGCAATATAAAGAGCTTGAGCTTTCCTGGGTAGGGGATTTTAATACTAAAATGCTTGCCCTGCATGAAGCAACAGGCGCTACTTTTTCTAAAAAACATATTACCTACAGGTATACTTTTTAAAATTATTTTTACATGATCAGTTACCAGGTAGAAAACGACCTGAGCTGCGATGAGTTCATTAGCGTGCTGCAACGCTCCACGCTTGGGGAACGCAGGCCGGTTAATGATCCTGAACGCATTACCGCCATGCTTGCCCATGGCAATCTTATACTTACGGCAAGGGATAATGGCAATATTATTGGCGTGGCCCGTTCGCTCACGGATTTTTCATTTTGCACTTATTTGTCAGACCTTGCCGTTGACAAAGATTACCAGCGTAAAGGCATTGGCAAGGAACTGATCCGGCGTACCCAATTGGCGGCGCCAAAAGCAAAGCTGATCTTACTGGCAGCGCCTGCCGCTGTACATTATTATCCGCATATCGGTATGAAGCGCCATGAATACTGTTTTTATATTGATCATGCGGATGAATTGAAGTGATGATGTGTGGAAAAGCTTCAATGCTTATAAAACTTCGCTGCTCCAGTGCCCTCCAATGGGTAAAATGCTATAAGCTTGCTGAACCGCTTTCGCGTTAGCGGCAAAATGAGCCGGGTTTGCCGTGTTAAAAGTAAACATATCGTAATGGCAGGGAATAACATGTTGTATGCCTGCTGCCTTAGCCAAAGCCGCTGCTTCCTGTACGTTAAAGTTGCCTGCAACGCCTCTTGCCGGATCATTGCCGTTAATGGGAAGTAAGGCCAGGTTTATTGCAAACGGGTTTAGTGCCTTTTCCAAACCGGCGTACCAGAGCGTATCGCCGCTGTGGTAGATGGTATAATTACCAAACTGAATAATATATCCCATATAAAGGCATTCTCCTTTTTCATTGCGGTCAACGGTATTGTGTGCGGCGGCAATGCCATAAAAAGTAAAATCACCAACGGTTAAATGCATGCCTTCGGTTAGTCCTGCAGGAAAAGCCTGAGGTATTTGCGCCCTGTTGGCAACAAAGCTTCTGTTGGCTTCAGGAATGATGAAGGTGATGCCGGGATTGTTTTTAATAATGGGTATTAAGGTTTCGCCATCGAGGTGGTCGGTGTGGTTATGACTGGAGCTTACGATAGAAATGTTCTTTAACAGCTCAGGGTTTACTACTCTTTCGCTCATGCGTGTATGTGGTTTGGCAGTACCGGCATATTTTTTTGTGAGGGAATCCGAAAGATAGGGGTCAAGCAATATTCTTTTTCCCTGCCATAGCAACAGGTAGCCGCTTTGCCCCAGCCACCACAGGTGAAAATGTTTTTTATCATTTTCATACTGTTGAACCTGCGCTATAAAATCTTCATCTTTTATAATTGCCGGGATCATCGTCTCTAAATTTTAAATGGTTAAACCCGAAGCCGGAATTCAGCAATTCGAAGAAAGAATCCCAAAGCAGCCGGGCTTCGGCTACCATAAGCAACGGGAAAAGGCAAAATACCAAAAGTAAATAAATTACGAATGGTTAGTTGGATGTATTTCAAATTATAAACCTTGTATCCTTTCAGGATAGGAATAAAAGAACATTCTGGGAGCGGTCTCCTTCCTGCATAGTGTATTGGCCACTTTTCGCATAAGGACTTGTATTGACCCTGAAGGGGTCCAAACGTTTATAACCATCGAATAGCAGTATTACGACCCTGAAAGGGTCGAACAATAAATGTCTTGTCTCAGTTTCATACTTGGTTCGTATAAAAAGCATACTTTACAAGTAGTTGAAAAGAGCCATCAGCATGATGTGGGGAGGAAACCATCTGCACTTCGGCAGACAGGGTTTATTTTTTTGTAATTTTTTTTTGGTGCGCCCTTCGGGTTTCGAATTTTCGACTTCTGATTTGAAATTTATTTGTTTTTTGCGATTTGGTTCTTGGTTCTTTGTATTCCATAGGATTTCGGTTTTTTGGCTTCAGACTTTACATTTATACAGTATGAAAAATAGATCGTGTCTTCTTTATTGCCTGCTTTGTTCAGTTATTGCCCAAAACGCCTTCGCACAGCTTTCGTATATGCCAGCCAGCATGAAAGACACGGCTTTCTGGCAGGAATACCATGAGGCGTATCGTGTAGGAAAAAGTGCGGCGGAAAATGAAATAAGGAGCATTGCCGTTGATGATGCGTCCAATGTTTGGGTGGCCACAGCGGAAGGCATCTATATGAAAAAGCAGGATGCCTTTGAATGGACGGACGTCATCAGTGGTAATGATAAAGGCCCGGCTTATGCGGTAATTACGGATGATGCACATGCGGTGTGGCTGGGAACATGGAACGGCGTTTATGTTTTCCAAAACAATACCCTTCTCAAAGTACCCGGCACAAGGGGCCCTGTTGCAGCATTATGCGCTGCAGGAAAAGAGTTGTATGCTTTTGGCCCGGAAGGCTTATGGGTATACAGCCAAAACCGGTTTATTAAAAAAGATTACGTTATCGCGCGTTCTATACGGGATGCTGTTGCCGATGCCGGCAATGGCGTATGGATAACCAGCGATGTTGGGATATATCACATAGCAAATAACAATATCCGGCACTTTATAGATACGGGCACGCTCATCAGCGCTTATGCAAAGGGACTTGCATTCGACAGTAAGCAACGGTTATGGGTAGGTGGACTGGGCGGGATAAGCATTCTTCAAAACAACAGCAAAGTACAGACGCTTCAGCCGGCCGATGGCGTGCCTTCCATTTATGTTAATTGCGTGGAACGTTCTCCCGATGACGCAATGTGGGCAGGTACCGATGTGGGCATTGTACGGTATGCGCCTGATGGCTCACATACCCTGCGTTTTGGCCGGCGCTGGTTATTAGACGATAAAGTAACGGATATCGCTTTTGATCAGGAAGGTAATGCATGGATCGCTACCCCTAAAGGCGTAAGCGCTATCAAAAGAAAAAAAATGACTTTGGCACAAAAGCAGGATTTCTTTTACGACATCATGATGAAACGCCATATACGCGAACCGTGGATAGCAGGCCCGGCACGGTTAAAGGACCCTGAAGATGTGAGCAACTGGCAGCCCGAAGATGATGATAATGACGGAGAATTTACTGCCAGCTACCTGGCTATGGAATGCTTCCGCTATGCGGCAACCCAAAGTAAAGACGCGAAAGAGAAAGCGAAAAAAGCTTTTACATTTTTAAAATTGTTACAAACCATAACGGGCACCGATGGGTTTTTTGCAAGAACAATCGTACCTGCCGGCTGGGGCAATAACGTACATGATCCTAACAGAAAATATACCGAAAGGGAACTGGCTGAAGAATTAGTGAAGGAACCCCGGTTTAAGCCGGTGGAAAACCGCTGGCGGAAATCGAAGGATGGAAAATGGCTGTGGAAAGGCGACACAAGCAGCGATGAATGGTGCGGGCACATGATGAGCTATTATTTTTACTATGAACTGGTGGCAGATGCTAAGGAAAAAAAAATAGTTGCCGAACATGTTGCGCGGCTGGTTGATCACCTGATCAGCCATAATTTTAATATGGTAGATATAGACGGTACGCATACCCGTTGGTCGGTATGGAGCCCGGATCAGCTAAACCGCGACCCGGAGTGGCTGCCCGACCGGTATCAGAATTCAATGGAGCTGTTAACCTTTTTAAAGTTGGCCTATCACATGACCGGAAACGCCAAATACCAGGAACATTACCTGCGGCTGATCAGGGAGGAACATTACCTCGAAAATATGGCAAAGGTTCCTGAACAAAACCCTGCTTTTTTTATATATTTCGATGTTATTCTTCAGTCCTACCTGTATCCTGTTCTCACCGGCTGTGAAAAAGATCCTGAGCTGCTGGCTTTTTATGAAAAGCATTTGGACAACTGGATGGGAAAAAGAAAGAACGATAAAAGCCCCCTGATTAATTTCCTGTATTGTTATGCCAGGAATAAAAAAGTGGAACTAACGCCGTCTGTTGCATTCCTTACAGATACCCCGCTCGACCTGGTAAACTGGAGATTTGACCATAGCAAAAGAGAAGATGTAAAAATGGTACACGAGCCGGTGCTGGACGACCTGCAGGTAGATGCATTGCCGCCGGCCGGCATCCGCACCGCAGTGCGATGGGATAAGAATCCCTGGTCGGCCATAAACGGCTATCCCGATATGGAAAGGGAGCCGGTATTCTGGCTGCTGCCTTACTGGATGGGAAAATATTTGAAAATGATTGATTAAGGATACAGGAAAGATTATCCTGTTGTGGATAAAAAGAGAAAACTTTCCAATATAATTCATGGCGTTTTCTTTAGATTGTGTGTGCTATAACCCCTGTTTGAAAAGATAAAGATTTTACCATGCAGATAGCTCAGTACCTCTGTGCGCTTATTATTTTCGCATCTGCTTTATTCACTTCCTACCGCAACGAAAAAAGCGTTTCGCCAACCCTTAATAATGCAAAGCACGGGGCTGTTATCAGGCACCAGTTGTATACGGAGATATTAGATGTACAATATGCTGATGCTGACGGCAATGATAACCTGCTTGACGCGTATTTACCGGATGACCGGAACAGCAATACCAAAGTGATCGTATATATTCATGGCGGAAGCTGGGTACAGGGCGATAAAAGGGAGTTTCCAAAAGCTTTGATAGAAGAGCTGGTAGGGAAACGCAAATATGCCCTGGCATCTTTAAACTACCGCTTGGTAAAGGATAGAAAAAATACTTTTCCCGCGCAAATAGAAGATGTAAAAAAAGCGCTGGCTTTCATTGCTGCAAACGCAGCAGAGTATAGATATGATGGTAATCATTTTGCTTTAATAGGAGCCAGTGCAGGCGCTCATCTTGCTATGCTGTACGCTTATGGCTATGATAGCTTGAAGCAGGTAAAAACAGTAGTGGATATTTTTGGGCCTACAGATTTAAGTGATGAAACTGTTCGCCAACCCGGTTCTGAAAGCAATGCCATTATTGTTAATTTCCTGGGAACCTCCGATACCGCTGCGAAGATAGTAAAGGAGGCCAGCCCTTATTTTCAGCTTACCGGTTCAACAGCCGTTCCTACCATTATATTTCATGGTACGGCCGATGAAATGGTGCATGTTAATCAATCGGAAAAACTATATAAAAAATTGCAGGACTTAGGTGTTCCGTCACAAATAAAATTATATCCGGGCGAAAAGCATGAACTGCGTCCGCCCGTAGCTGCAGATGTATTTGCCGCGATGATTGCCTGGCTGGAGCAATATTACCCGTGAGCAACACGTGTCGTTAATTAAGATGACTGCATAAAATAATGGGAAGGATAATTCACCTTCTCTAAAAACAACCCATGACCGGGTACGGCAAAATTGACTTTGGTACAATCCCTTCCTGCAATAATGGTATGAAAACTTTCAATGCTGATCTTTCCTCTTCCTGCCTGTAACATGGTACCCACCAACCCCCTTACCATACCCCTTAAAAAGCGGTTGGCCTTTACGTGGTAAATCATATGATCTGCTTCCCTGCTCCACCGGCTTTCCGTAATACGGCAGATAAAATTTTTCACCTGTGTGTTGCGTTTGGAAAAGCTTGTAAAATCGGTATGCTCCATAATGGCGGATGCTGCCTGCTGCAGCAAATCAAAATCAATAGTATAGGGAAAATAATAAGCCTGGTTATATAAAAATGGATTTTTGTTTTTGTATACATGGTAGCTGTATTCACGGCTTATGGCATCAAACCGGCAATGGGCATGGGCGTGTACGGGAATGATCCGTTTAATTACAATAGCAGCCGGAAGTATAGCATTGAGATTGTAGATATACCGCTCCGGTATGGGCCGGTCAAAGTTGAAATGAAAAAAATTCTGCAGCGCGTTAACGCCGGCATCGGTTCGTGACGATCCGGTAAGTAATATGTCCTGCCTGAACAGAACAGCCATCGCCTGCCGGATCTCCGATTGTATGGTAACCGCATTTTCCTGTATCTGAAAACCGGCATAGCCTGCGCCCTTATATGCCACTTCTATAAAATATCTTTGCATTACTATAATCCGTTATTAAGCCGGATGACTGCAAAATTAAAGGTAAGCGCAATGTAACCATGCAACCTCAATTCTTAGATCATCTCCCTTACCATTTGCGCGCCCTTTACCATATTGACCAGCTTTTGCCTTGATGCCCATCTTGCCGTTTGACTTAATCCGCAGTCGGGCGCAACAGACAGCTTTTCCGCGGGAATATACTGCAGGCATCTTTTAATTCTTCCGGCTACATCCTCCGGCGTTTCAATATAATAATTCTTCACATCAATGATCCCCACGGCAACATGCATGCGTTTGGCAAAAGTGGCGAGCAATTCTATTTCCGCAAATTCCCGGTTCGCCATCTCAATATGGATTTCATTTACTTTTAGCTCCAGGAAATCGGGCAGCATGGGTTTAATGCTCCTGTAACCAACCGGTCTTCCCTTAAAGTTACCAAAGCATAAATGCGTGGAAAGATTACATTTGCCCGCTACAGGCTCCACCGTTTTATTAAATATCGCTGCAAATTTTTTGGTATTTTCTTTATACGCGTAGCAGCTCATGGAAGGTTCATCTACTGTAATTTCGGTACATCCTGCTGCCACCAGGTCTTCCAGCTCTTTCTGTATAAAGGGGAGGAGCGCTTCTGTTATTGCATAGCGGTCTTTGTATTCACTGTTCGGCAATAGCCTTCCGCTTAAAGTATACGGCCCCGGTATGCTGGCTTTTAATACAGGTCCCTGCGGCGCCAGTTTTTTTAACCGCAGAAACTCTTTTACAACGCCCAGCCCGTGGGGTGCAGAAAGTGTTTCTGTGATCCGGTGCTTGCCCCTTTGATCATGCGCAGCCGGGCCAAACCGCCTGGTTTCACTTTCGTCCGGCGATATCCCTTTGATATAGCCGTAAAAAGACAAATTGAAATCGAGCCTTGTTTGTTCTCCGTCGGTGATCACATCGAGCCCTGCCGTTGTTTGATCATGAATAGCGGCAATAACAGCATCTTCAATCGCTTCTTCTATATCGGCCGGGCCAAATTCATTTAAGTGTTGCGAAGCAAATTCTAACCATCCCGGGAAAGGGTAGCTGCCAACAACCGTTGTGCGTATGGGCGTGTGCATATTGTTACTGTATTTGTTTTCCAACGTTTTGATATAATCCCGCCAGGCGGTGCGCATGTTCATCATAAGCGCTTTCAAACAGTTCCTTTGCTTTTTCAGCGCCTGCAATACATGAGGCCGTTAATACTTTGGGGGGATGCCCTGCTTCTGTTAGCAGCCGGGCTGTTTCCGCCTTAATGGTATTGATCAGTAAAACGCCTCCTACGGTGGAGCCCGGCGCCACCGGCGTTTCTAATCCCGGTATGTGTATCATGGCATCTCCCGCGGGAGCGCCGGTATCTAAAATAAGATCGGCGAAGTTGCCTAATTTTTTCCCGTCTTTTCTTTTGCTTGTGGAAACATCCGCGTGTTTTTGGGTAATGATGGCCGTTACCTTCACTTTTTTTTGCTGGAACAGCTCCGCCATTTCAATGGGCACTATATTACATCCGCTGGAGGAAATGATGAGTGCGCTGTCGCTCTCCCGGATATCAAAATTGCGCTGGATCCTTTCTGCCAGTCCCTCCACGTTTTCAAGAAACATCGCCTGCCGCTGACCGTTAGCGCCCACTACTAAGTTGTGAAAAGTAAGCGATAGTTCCACGATAGGATTAAACCCCGGGAATGATCCGTAGCGCGGCCACATTTCTTCCACCATAATACGGCTGTGCCCCGAACCAAATACATGCACCATTCTGCCTGCCGCAATGCTTTCTGCAAACCATTGCGCGGCTTGTTGTATACCGTTTTGCTGCGCTTCAATGGCGTCAATGATTTTTTGCGACTGTTGCAGGTAATCCTGTATAACGTTCATGATAAAAAATTAATGTGGTAAAGTTTTGTGCAAGGCAAAGCCTGCTGCTCCTGCCGCGCCGGAATATTCATCAAACACGGCCTGTACAACAGGTGTTCGTATACCCGAATGGCGCCATTCAAAGATATCCATAAAGTGCTCAAGCGGTTTAAATAAATCATCGCCTGCCTGCGCTATACCGCCGCCGAGTATAATAATATCGGGAGAAAGGATATTGATAAAAGAGCACAGCGCCACCGCCAGCCGTTTTACGGCATGCAGCCACACATACGTGGCAACCGTATCGCCAGCCTTGTATGCCTGAACCAGGTTGTAGGTGGAAGTAAATTTTCCAAAGCTGCGCCGTTCTATAGTACAGTCGCCTATAGCATCTTCTAAGCTGGCCGGCATATTGGTAACATCACATATATCGCTGTCTGCATTTAGCATTACATGACCCATATGCCCGGCCCTGTTTAATAAACCCTGGTGCAGCGCGCCGTTGATCATAATGCCTCCGCCTACACCTGTGCCCAGTGTTAGCAGAACAATATGATGGTATCCTTTGCCTGCGCCAAATTTTGCTTCTGCCATTAAAG
The DNA here is from genome assembly GCF_035445465.1 of Agriterribacter sp. Classification (NCBI taxonomy): domain Bacteria; kingdom Pseudomonadati; phylum Bacteroidota; class Chitinophagia; order Chitinophagales; family Chitinophagaceae; genus Agriterribacter; species Agriterribacter sp. The sequence goes on along the minus strand of NZ_DAOMQT010000018.1, from coordinate 37,718 downwards.
CGGCATGCGCATCGTTGAGCACCCATGCGGGCGTTTGAAGATAATCGGACCATATAAAATTTTCTAATCCTTCCAGCCGGCCCGGCATTAGCTTTATACAATCATTGTTATGGCTTGCCAAACCCGGGGCAGACAGCCCTACGGGAATATTTTCGCCGGTGGCTTTCTGCCTGAGTTGGTGCAGCATATCTGCCACGGCTTTTTTCCACCAGTTGGCTTCTTTCCCGTTGGTTTTGCATTGCATTTCATGCAGTATGGTACCGTTCTCATTTACCAGCACTCCCTTGATATTGGTTCCACCTATGTCAATGCCTATTGCCTGCATATCATTATTGTTTTTAAATTATTAAACCTGTCCTTCGCTTACAGACCATCCGCCATCAACGTATACTACCTGCCCGGTAGTGAATCTTGCATAGTCCGACATGAAATAACAGGCCAGCCCGTCTGTATCTTCCGGCCGGCCTATTCTTCCCCCATCTAATGGCTGCTTTGTTTTGATGAAGGAAAGGATAGCTTCATCTTGAGCTGCTCTTTGCGCCATGGGGGTTGCTACCAGGGCAGGCGCTATAGTATTAACGCGAATATTATCTTTTGCATAATAAGCGGCTAATGATTTTGTAAAACCTGTTACTGCCGATTTACAGGCGGCATACGCATGGGTAGCAAAATGAAGAGGAGAGGGGGATATACCCAGTACGGAACTCATATTAAGAACAGACCCGCCTGTTTTGTGCTGAAGCAGCCATCTGATCGCGGCCTGGTTGGAAAGCATCAGCGAAGTAAGATTTAGCTCAAATGTTTTATTCCATCCTGCTAATGTCAGCTCATGCAGCGGGCCATCGCCCATTTTACGGCCGCTGCCACCGGCTACATGATACAGTCCATGAAATGTTCCGAATTGCTGTGCGCAGGTATTAATAGCATTTTCCGCGGTAGATGGGTCAATAGCGTCTGCGCAAATGGCAATCCCTTTTTCACCCAGTTGCTGTTGCGCGGCATTGCAGGTTTGGCGGTTCCTTCCCACTACTACCACCCGGGCGCCCTGTGCCGCAAAAGCTTTGGCGGCCGATAACCCCATGCCGCTTGTTCCGCCAATAATCACTATATTTTTTTCTATTAGCCAGCCTTCACTCATAAAAAATAAATGACGAATCGCATTCCGGTTCCAGGCAAGGCGTATAGAACAGCCATTACCGGGACAAATAAGAAATGCAGTTAAAATTTGAAATATCTTTCCTGATAAATGTAAAGCAAACTAACAATACTTTTGTAAACTCTTATCATGTTTATACCCGATATAAGCTATATGGAGTTGTTTAATGCTAATAAAAGAAATACTGGCAGGAAAAATAGCAGCATGAGTATAATAATGGTGAAAGCCGCTTGTTATTTCAGACATTATTTTGCAATTTACATACAATCTGTAATCAGTTTGATACGTTTTCCCCATTTCAATTCAACCCAGCTCATGATAAAACAATGCTGTAAAAGCATATGCCGGATATTAGTGCCTGTACTGTTGCTGTTTTCCTGCAATGAAGCATCGCAGTCTCCTAAAACAGCAGAAATTGTTCGCGAACCCGAAAATTTGAATAAAAAGACCAATGAAAATATTGCCATTACTATGGCTTTCGCTTCAGAGCATAATGGAAAGCTGAACGACAGTATAACATTTAATATGCTGCCGGTGGTACAGTTATGGTATGGCGGGCTCGATTCCTTACGTACCTGGAGCGATAAGCAACAATGGTTACCCATGGCCGATTCCTTATACGATTTTATCCGGCAAAGTGAAAACTATGGTTTGTTTCCTTCAGATTACCATTTCAGTCATCTGGATATCATTCGCCACAAATTAAAAACCGATTCTTTGGCGATGCTGGATGCGGCAATGTGGGCACGCGCCGACCTGTTATTCACAGATGCCTTTGTACAGATTGTTAAGGATATTAAGCTGGGAAGGCTGGAAAAAGATAGTGTTACGCTCAGGAAAGATTCGGTACTCACCGATTCCTTTTATGTAGCCTTACTAAAGAATGTACACAGCAGTAAAGAACTTACGCCCCTGCTTGAAACGCTTGAGCCTCACCATCAGGGATACGTGGAATTACGGGGTGCATTAAAGAGCTTCCTGGATTCCATGAACAGAACGAGGTATACCTACCTGTCTTACCCTTTTACAGACCCGGTGGATTCGATGGATTTTATTAAAAACCTGCAGACCCGCCTGTATGAAGGCGGGTACATAGCGTTTAACGACCGGGCAGCCGATACAGCAGCATTAACAGCAGCCGTAAAAGCATATCAAAAAGAAAATGATCTGAAAGTGGATGGCAAAGCCGGCCCAATGGTAGTAAAGTCGCTCAACAATAATGACCAGGAAAAATTTAAAACCATTGCCATTAATTTAGACCGGTACAAGCAATTGGCCGATACCATGCCGCAACGGTACCTGTGGGTAAACATCCCTTCCTACCAGTTGCGCTTATGGGATACCGATACCCTGAAGCTGGAGTCGAAAATAATTGTGGGCCAGCCGAAAACCAGAACACCCTTGCTCACCAGCACGCTCACTAATTTTATTATTTTTCCGCAATGGACGGTTCCTTATAGTATTATTTTCAAAGAAATGCTGCCCAAAATAAGGGAGAATGTGGGCTACTTAGATAAACAAAACCTGATGGTAGTTGATAAAAATGACAGCATCATAGACCCCCATGCGGTAAACTGGTTCAGGTTAAACAAAAATTACTTCCCCTATCTGCTGAAGCAGCGGGAAGGTGATGATAACTCCCTGGGCGTTATAAAATTTAATTTCCGGAACAAGTATAGCGTGTATTTACATGATACCAATGCCCGCTGGCTTTTCTCCAAAGCAGACAGGGCGCTCAGCCACGGCTGTGTGCGGGTGCAGCAGTGGGATAAATTATCCAAATACCTGGTAAAGAATGATTCGCTTCGTTACAAGCCCGATACGTTAGCTGCCTGGATGAAAAGAAAAGAAAAGCGCACCGTAACTTTCTCTCAGAAAATACCCATTTTTATACGTTACATAACCTGCGAAGCCCGGAACGGCCGCCTTGTTTTTTTTGATGATATATATGCTGAAGACAAGATAGCCAGGCAGACCCGGTTTGGCAATAAATACAACCTGTTTACGTTATAGCCGCTACAATTCAATGTATATCCGGGTAAGCCTAAGCCTGAAAAAGAACCCGGTAATGATTTACATACCTCAATGAAGGCATACCCGGCCCCGGAAAAGAGCATTGTGGTCTTAGTTTTGCAGGACATATTCCCTGTAGTATCAAAGAAAACAGGTGTAATGAAGCCATTTCCGTTATTATTTTTTTCGCTGTTTTGTATTTGTGCTTCGGTAGCGGCACAACGTCCTGTGGGTAAAAAAGCAGACAAAAATCATACGGCTCAGCAGGGAACAGCCAGTTTTTATGCAGATAAATTCCAGGGGAGGACAATGGCCAACGGGAAAAAATATGACCAGCATAAGCTTACCGCTGCGGCTAACCGCTATCCGCTGGGTACATGGGTGAAGGTAAGCAACCTTTCAAACAAAAAATCCGTCATAGTTCAGATTACCGACCGGATGCATCCTAAAAACAAGCGGCTGATTGATCTGTCTAAGGCTGCCGCACAAAAATTAGGGTTCATTAAAAAAGGGCTTACCAGAGTACGTGTAGAGGTCGTTAACAAACCGCAACAGGTTGGTAAGCCGTAATAAAACGATGTAATAATTTGGAACGTTAATAGTCAACCTTATACCTTTGCATAACTTTTAATCAAAATACATTTTATGAGAAAACTGTTATTGAGCTTATTGGCAGCATGCATACTCAGCACTGCTTTTGCCCAGGAAAATGCCATTAAAAACCCCTACAAAAAGAAACCGGCATTTGGCTTTGCATTTACTTTTCATGATTTTCAAACTGCCCAGGATTTAAAGAATACTTCCTTGAGCCAGGTGCTAAAAGACAAGCAATGGTATAAAACAGGGCGTATGAGCCCCGGTTTGGCGTTATCTTATTTCCAGGGACTTACCGATCATTTTGATTTCATGGCCCGTTTAGGCGGCACTTTCACCGACTACCCTGTGCCCGATAAGCCACAGGGCGGCAATGATAAGCTGCTTGCCGAGCTGGATGCCAATATTAATGCCAAGCTGCTAAGCGACAGGTATTGGGTTACACCGTATTTAACCGCAGGTATTGGCGGTTCCCAATGGAATGGCTATTGGGGCGCCTATGTACCATTGGGTATAGGCGTGCAGGTTAATTTGTTAGACCAGGCGTTTATTAATTTTAATGCGCAATACCGTGTTGCGGTAACCACCGGTACCACTGCCAATCATTTGTTTTACAGTTTAGGCGTGGCAGGTTCTTTGTTTGAGAAAAAAGAGCCTAAAGTTATTCCGCCGCCACCCCCACCAGCCGATACAGATAATGATGGCATAGTGGATTCATTAGATGCATGCCCCGATGTGGCAGGTTTGGCCCAGTTCAATGGCTGCCCCGATACCGATGGTGACGGCATTCCGGATAAAGATGATAAATGTCCCAGCGTAAAAGGACTTGAAAAATACAACGGCTGTCCTATCCCGGATTCCGATAATGATGGCATTAATGATGAAGAAGATAAATGCCCTAACGAAGCGGGCGTAGCCAAATACCAGGGTTGTCCCATACCGGATACCGATGGCGATGGTGTAAATGATGAAGAAGATAAGTGCCCCGCACTGGCTGGTCCGGCAAGCAACCAGGGTTGTCCTGAAATTAAGGAAGAAGTGAAGAAGCGTATTGATGTAGCAGCAAAGAATGTATTTTTTGCTACAGGCAGTTCCAAACTGCTGGCAAAATCATTCAAATCGCTGGATGAAGTGGCAAAAATCCTTAATGAAGATCCCAACCTTAAATTAGATGTTGAAGGACATACGGATAACACCGGCAATCCGGATAAGAACCAGGTTTTAAGTGAACAAAGAGCGCAGTCGGTGGTAGATTATCTTACTAACAAAGGAGGCGTTGATCCGACCCGCTTAGTATCTGCTGGTTTTGGACAGGACCAACCCATTGCAGATAATAAAACCGCTGCAGGCCGTGCTCAAAACCGCCGTGTAGATCTGAAATTGCACTATAATTAATATTTCTTTAATGATGAAAAAGGCCCCGGTTCATTAGCCGGGGTTTTTTTATGGGCAGCTTTGTATCGGCTAGCCATTAAAGTAATGGCGCCGCCAGTGTACCTGTAATAAGGCCGGGATGCTGTAAAATAAAAAAGGTTACCACTAAGAATGATAACCTGAATAATGATATTTGCAGTAAAAGAACTTATTTATAGCCAATCATTCCCTGCGTAGCTTTACATCCGTTTCTTGAGGAAGTACATGAAGTAAAAGCGGCCCCCAGCGCAATGGCAAACAGTGCAATAACAAAAATTTTTTTCATCTTGAAGTTTTTTAGGTAAAACAATAACATTTACAAGCACGGCGCCCGTAGGAGTAGGAGATAATGTTATTCTTCAGGGGGGATTTGGAAATACAAAATTACGTAGTGAGACCTGCAAATAAACAAATATTAAACTTACCAAACAAACTTTATCATTTTTTTCTCATGAGGTGCAGATTTGTTTGACTTATGTTAACAGAACGCCGATAGTATTATATTTTTAGCTATTTTGCCGCATTAAACAATTATTGTTAGTGATATGCCATTACAATTAACCCGTCCTTTAGCTGTTATTGACCTGGAAACAACCGGTGTAAACCTGGCTGTTGATCGTATTGTTGAATTAGCTATTGTAAAGATTCAGCCGGATGGCAGCCGTGTGGTAAAGAGAAAATTAGTTAATCCGCAGATGCCCATACCTAAAGCATCTTCCGATATACATGGCATTACTGATGATATAGTTAAGGACGCCCCTTCCTTTAAACAGATTGCCAATGAAATACGCCAGTTTTTAGACAATTGTGATCTGGCGGGGTACAATTCCAACCGTTTTGACCTTCCCTTGCTGGTAGAGGAATTTTTACGTTCCGGACTGGAATTTGATGTTACCAGCCGGCATTTGCTGGATGTACAAAAGCTATATCATATGATGGAACCCCGTACATTAAGCGCTGCGTATAAATTTTACTGCGATAAGGATCTTGATAATGCGCATAGCGCGGAAGTTGATGCTGTGGCAACTTTTGAGATACTGGAATCGCAACTGCAAAGGTATCCCCAGGTGGGTTCCACACTGGAATCTGTTATCAAATTCACAGGACAGGAACAAATTGTGGATTTCGCCCGCCGTTTTATTATGGAAAATGGAGTAGAAATCTTTAATTTCGGAAAACATAAAGGCAAAGCTGTAACCGAAGTGCTTAAAGCTGAACCGCAATATTACGACTGGATGATGAAAGGCGATTTCCCCATGCATACCAAACAAAAACTAACTGAAATCCTTAACCGCACCTTGTTAAAGAAAGCGTAAAACCAATCTTAAAAACAAACGTATAAGCTAATTTTATAGCACAATAAATAAATATCTGTTGGAAAAGCTGGTGATCATACCTACTTATAACGAGAGCGAGAATGTGAAACCTGTCCTTCATGCTATTCTAAGTATGGATTTGGATTTCCATGTTTTGGTGGTTGATGATAATTCCCCCGATGGTACTGCCGGCCTGGTGCGTGAAATGCAAAAGAACTATCCCGGCCAGTTATTCCTCCAGGTGCGGGAAGGCAAGCAGGGACTGGGCACAGCTTATATTTATGGATTTAAATGGGCGATAGACAGGGGATACCGGTATATTTTTGAGATGGACGCCGACTTCTCGCATAACCCCAAAGACCTTGAGCGGTTATACCAGGCCTGTGTGCATAATGCAGATGTAGTGGTAGGTTCGCGCTATGTAAAAGGAGGCGAAACGGTGAACTGGAGCCGCTACAGGAATGTGCTTTCCAAGGGTGGTGCGTTATATACGCGGATACTCACCTGGATGCCGGTTAAAGACCCTACCGCCGGTTTTATTTGCTACAGGAAAGAGGTGCTGGAAACGATTAATTTTGATCAGATCAATTTTGTTGGCTATGCATTCCAGATAGAAATGAAATTTGCTGCCTGGAAGCTTGGCTTTAGAGTTATTGAAATCCCTATCACTTTTGTTGACCGCAAATTCGGTACCTCAAAAATGAATAAGAATATTGTAAAGGAAGGCATACTGGGCGTTCTTAAGATACAGTGGCAAAGCATGTTTAAAAACTACCGCAGGAAAGTACGCAACACCTTTATACCCGCATCAGGGCTCCACGCCGAAGCATTAAGCTGAACCCCGCCGGTTAACCGTATACCATAGTGCTTCATACCGGAGTGCTCCTTTCATCTGTATATTATTTAATCAGGTTTTTTAATAAAGAAGGCTTTTTTGTCTTTGCATGCAGCCATATTCCTGTCGGGTTTTACAGGTATACCGGGCAGGCTTATTACCCTTAATGAAGGGCTAAAAGAAGTTTAATCTTTATCTTGCAAACGGATTTTTGAAAATTTACCAATGAATATGAGAAGGATATTTTTTGTTATCATAATACTGCTGGCGGCAGATGTGCATGCACAAAATAAAAAACCGCTTGATCATACCGTATACGATAGCTGGCAATCTGTTGGTGAACGTAAAATTAGTAATGACGGCAGATGGATTATATATACGGTTGACGTACAGGAAGGAGATGGTACGCTGGTTATCCGGTCTTCCGATATGCAATACAATGAAGCGATCCCCCGTGGCTATGATGTAACAATAACGGAAGACAGCCGGTATGCCGTTTTTAAGATAAAGCCGCCTTATGCCGATGTAAGGCAGGCGCGTATAAAAAAGAAAACACCCGATGATTCACCCAAAGATTCACTGGCTATTGTTGAATTAGGTAAAGGGTTCATAGTAAAAGAAGCCCGTGTAAAGTCGTATAAAATACCGGAAAAAAATGCGCAGTGGGTAGCCTGGCAAAGGGAAAAGCCGCTACCCGACAGTTCCGGCAAGAAAGGGGCGCCCGACTCACTGGCGGTGAAAATAGATTCATTGAAAAGATCTGTTGAAGTGCCTACGGTTGAGCAGGCGAAAAAAAGACGGAAGATCACCAATCCACCGGCTATAAAAAAAGATGATAAAGCAGCTGTATCGTATGAGCTGTATTCCGATAGTAACGATGCAGATGAAGGGCCGGGTGCCGGTCCGAAAAAAGAAGAAGGAACGGTATTGATCATTTATAACTTACGCGACACTATTAAACAGGCGGTTGATCTTGTAAGTGAATACGTCTGGAGCAAAACAGGGAACATCCTGGTTACAGAAACCACAACAGCAAAAAAAGACAGCTTGCGCAAACCTGCGGTATGTATTTTCAGAACAACGGAGAACAGGTTCGATACCATTATGAAGGGAGGAAATGATTTTCGGCATTATGCCATTGATGAAGAAGGGTACCAGTTAGCCTTTGTTGCTGAAAGAGACAGCAGCGCCAAAGCATTACAGCAATTTTACAAGCTGTGGTACTGGCAGAACGGATACGACAGTGCGTTGATGCTTGCCGATAAAAACGTTGCCGGGATGCCTGTTGGCTGGAACATCAGTGAAAATGCAAACCTGCATTTCAGTAAATCGGGTAAGCGGCTGTTTACAGGTACCGCCCCGGTTCAGCCTCCAAAAGATACAACGCTCATTGATATAGACCTGGTGAAAGTAGATATCTGGAATTACAAGGACGATTACCTGCAAACCATGCAGTTGAAGAATCTTGATAAGGAGCTTAAGAAAAGCTATCCCGCGATGATTGACCTGGATACAAAAAGCTTTGTTCAACTGGGCGATAAGGAAGTACCCGATGTAATACCAGCGAAAGAAGGCGATGCGGATTTTTTTGTGGGCATAACCGATGCGGGTAAACGGGTTGCTATGCAGTGGGAGGGAAGAACATTGAAGGATATATATGTAATAGACCCGAAAAGCGGATCCCGGAAATTAATTAAAGAAAACCTTTCCGGGTATGTTACTGCATCGCCTGATGGCAAATATGTGCTGTGGTACGATGCCAAAGCCCGCCAGTATTTTACCTGGAGGGATGGGAAAATAAAGAACATTTCTTCACGTATCAAAACAAAACTATATGATGAAGATTTTGATATGCCCGCTGAGCCGTCATCTTATGGCCTAATGGCCTGGACGCAGAGCGATTTGGCCGTGCTGGTATACGACAAATTCGATATCTGGCAGCTTGATCCTGATGCGGTAGTGGCGCCCGTTAATATTACAGCGGGAGAAGGGCGGAAAAACAAAATAACGTACAGGTATGTCCGCACCAACCCCGAAGAAAAATTTATTTCTCCTTCGCAGGAAATTTTGCTGCACATGTTCTCGGAAAATAATAAACACGCCGGTCTGGCTACCTGTAAGATGCTAAGCGCCTCCAAACCTGTTACCGTGGTAAATGGCGCCTTTGCGATCAACAGTAACGGGCTGGTTAAAGCAAAAGACAGCAGCACGTATATCTATACCAAAGAAAGCTATGTACATCCGCCCGATCTTTATGTAAACACCGGCTGGCAAAAAGAAACGAAGCTGAGCGCTATTAATCCCCAGCAGGCAGCGTACAACTGGGGTACGGCGGAGTTGTTTCACTGGAAAGCGTACAATGGAAAACAGGCAACAGGTATGGTATACAAGCCCGGTGATTTTGATCCCAAGAAAAAATATCCTGCCATTTGTTATTTTTATGAAAAGCTGAGTGATGGATTGTACCAGTATATTCCCCCGGCGCCTACCCCCAGCCGGCTGAACATTTCTTTTTTTGTGAGCAGGGGATATATTGTTTTTGTTCCCGATATTGTTTACACTACCGGTCATCCGGGCAAAAGTGCTTATAATTATATTGTAAGCGGCGCAAGGGCATTGGTTAAAAAGGGATGGGTTGACAGTACGCGCATGGGCTTGCAGGGACAAAGCTGGGGGGGCTATCAGGCAGCTTATGTAATTACGCAAACAAAATTATTTAAGGCTGCATGGGCAGGCGCGCCGGTGAGTAATATGACCAGCGCCTATGGCGGCATTCGCTGGGGAACCGGTATGAACAGGCAGTTCCAGTACGAAAGAACGCAAAGCAGGATAGGAGCCACCTTATGGGAAAAGCCGCAATTATATATAGAGAATTCGCCCTTATTTCATTTGCCGAAAGTAGGTACGCCATTGGTGATCATGCACAACGATAATGACGGAGCGGTACCCTGGTATCAGGGAATTGAATTGTTTACAGGGCTGAGGCGTTTGGGCAAACCCGTATGGCTGCTCAACTACAATGGGGAGGAGCATAATTTAATGGAAAGAAAGAACAGGAAGGATATACAGATCAGGGAACAGCAGTTTTTTGACTGGCTGCTGAAAGGACAACGCCCGGCGCAATGGCTGAGTGAAGGCGTACCGGCTACTATGAAAGGAAAAGTGTGGGGACTGGAAGAGTAGGGGGCGGCGATGGTGCAGCGTATACCTGACGCGGAAGAAACGGCAGGTGTATAAGCGGGAATGAATAAAGCCTGCCTGAACAATATCGCCTTTTTAAGCTATATTTTTGAAATATCGCCTTTTTAGGCTATATTTTTGAAATATCGCCTTTTTAGGCTATATTTGAAAAACAAACAAATGCGTATGCCTGTAGGTGCTGTTATAACCGCTGATATTGTAAACTCCACAGTTCCGGGAACTGCAATGGGTAAAAAACTGGTAACGCAGCTTAGCGCCGTTTTAAAAAATCATGCATTCGAATTTTACCGCGGCGACAGTTTCCAGGTGTATACCAAGGATCCTTTGGCTGCATTAAAACTGTCTTTTCAGTTAAGAGCCGCTGCCAAAAGACTTTCGGATATATATGATATTCGCATCAGTATCGGTATCGGTAATGTGGCTGCCCGCGTACGAAACTTAAGAACCGCAAATGGTGAAGCGTTTGTTTTATCCGGAAGGATGTTTGACCAGTTGAAAGATATGCAGCGGTTGTGGATAGAATCGGCAGATGGAAAAGCTAATATAGCTTTTAGGGTCATCGCCGGCTTTGCGGATTATATGCTGAAACGGTTAACTTCCAAGCAGGCTGAAGTGTTGGCGGAGCTTTTAAAAGAGCAGACACAAGTGCAAATATCAAAAAAATTAAAAAGGAAACAATCCACTATAAACAAACATGCACATTCGGCCGGGTGGCCGGAAATAGAAAAACTATTGTACGAATATCATCAGGTCATTACTCAATTTAACCTGGCATGAGCACACTCTGGCTGATAAAACTGATCCTGTCGCACCTGCTGGCCGACTTTGTACTGCAACCTAAAAAATGGGTTGATGACCGTTGTATCCGGCATTTTTTATCCCCCTGGCTTTACCTGCATGCTTTTATAGCAGCACTGTTAGCGCTTATTTTCATAGGGTTTCAATATGGATATTTTGGACTGGCGATCCTTATATCACATACGCTTATTGACGGCTGGAAATCTTACCGGCCTCAAACGATTGTATATTTTTTAATTGACCAGCTCATGCATCTGCTGGTTATTGCAGCCTGCTGGTACTATACTTTTTATACCTTAACGGATATTAAGGAATGGCTGCGGTTAATAGAAAACGATAGTGCATTCTGGTTGCTTACCACCGCCTATATATTTTTGAGCTTCCCGGCAGGCATAATGATCGGGCAAATGACCCGCAAATGGAGCGACCAGCTACCCCGCAGCGCCGGCCTGGCCAATGCCGGCAAATGGATCGGTATTGTAGAACGCGTGCTTATCCTCACCTTTCTGCTGCAGGATCAATATGCGGCCATCGGGCTCTTAATTACAGCCAAAGGTTTACTTCGCTTTAGTGAAAAAGACAGGCAGGAAGAAAAAACGGAATATGTTTTGATCGGGTCGCTGATCAGTTTTTCCATAGCCGTAATAACAGGCATTATTGTAAAACACATCGTCGTATAAAAAGCTAACCGGATAAAAGCTGGTCTTAAGATGGGTTCATTTATATTTTCAACTTCCATCCCGGTATTAGTATGCAAAAATGATCTCTTACTATTATTATACCATTCAACAGATAAAATAAATTTGGCATGAAACGTTTTTTTACCGGTTTAACAATGCTTTGCCTGATTTTTATGGCAGGCTCCTGGTCAGCAAAGCCCCAATGGATTTCACTTTTCAACGGGAAAGACCTTACGGGATGGACAGTGAGGGGCGATGCGGAATGGAAAGTAGAGAATGGGGTAATTATCGGGCAGAACGGGAGAGGGCATCTGTATGCTTCACCGGTAGTGAAAAATTTTGAAATAAAGGGCGAGTTCCGGATCACCGACCAGGGTAAAGGCGCCAATGGCGGATTGTATGTAAGGGCGAATGAGCCTGCTGATAATCCCGATGGATTTCCGCGGGGATATGAAGCGCAGATATGTCATAACCAGGAAGCGCATACGGGCTGGCTGTGGAAACCCGGAAAACCTACCGGTAAGGCCACAGCGCTGCTTACCAAAGACGGGGAATGGTTTGAGATGAAAGTAAGGGCTGTGGGCGACAGCATTAATATATGGGTGAAGGATCAGTTGGTAATGAGCTATAGGGATAGCGAGTATAAAGAAGGGAAATTTGCTATTCAGTGTCATAACCCGGGCATGACAGCGGAAGCCCGTAATTTGTACTACAGGAAATTAAAATGATATGAATGCGAAACAGGCCGCGGCCTATAAAGCCATAGAGTATATTAAAGATGGAATGATTGTAGGGCTGGGAACAGGTTCTACGGCTTACTGGGCAGTGCAGTATCTGGCAGAAAAGGTAAAACAGGGCTGGCAGCTTACAGCGGTAGCCACTTCGGAGGAAACGGAAAAAATAGCGCTTCAATGCGGAATTACGGTTGTTTCATTAGATACGGTTGACCATATAGATATAGATATAGACGGCGCCGATGAAATAGATGATAATATGAACCTGGTAAAAGGGGGAGGAGGCGCGTTGCTAAGAGAAAAGATCGTTGCCGCGGCCAGCAGGGAGCTCATTGTTATTGCCGGTGATAACAAGCGGGTAGAAGTGCTGGGAAAATTTCCGCTCCCGGTGGAGGTCATCCCTTTTGGATGGCAGCATACCGCCGGGCAACTGGCAGCATTGGGTTGCAGCACTTCACTCAGAAAAAAAGATGAGAAAATGTTTATAACAGATAGCGGCAATTATATCATAGACTGCCATTTTGGTGCTATTCCCCAACCTGCCATGCTGGAGCAGCGGATCAATAATATCCCCGGCGTTGTGGATAACGGACTTTTTGTGAAAAGGGCTACAATGGTTATACTGGGCTGTGACGATGGCACGGTAAAGACGTTTACCCGATAAGCGGGATGCTTTTTATGAAAAGAATAATCGCCATACTTTTAATTAATGTTGTTGTATTGCAGGCGCATGCCCAAACCGAATGGACGAATGTTGACTCGCTCTTCGGTAAGTTGCCGCCATCCGTGCACGTATACAAAACAACCAGAGAACTGGATGGGAAACCAAACATTGCATATTACGTGGAAGCCGATCTGAAAGACAGGCGCCTGATTTTTAGCTCAGACACTACCCGGAACAGGAGATTAACGCCCGATGAATTTTACAGGAAGAACAGTAAGCCTGTGGTAGTAGTGAACTGTACCTTCTTTTCTTTTGCAACCCATCAAAACCTGAATACGGTTATTAAAGAAGGGAAAATAGTGAGCCGCGATATTTATTCCCGCAAAAGAGCGGACAGCGCTACCTATGTACATTCTTTTGGCAGCGCCATTGGCATTACCAGACAACGCAATGCCGATGTGGCCTGGGTATACGCTGAGGATACGAAAAAGAAAATACTGGCTTTACAGCGCCCTGTCACCGCTTTTACGGATTCCCACAGTTTGTATAAGCCTGGTATAAATGCCGTAAATATTGTGGACTCCGGCGCGAAAAAATGGAAGATGAGAACTGCGGTGGGCGGCGGACCTGTATTGCTGCAGGAAGGTGAAATAAAAATTACCAATAATGAAGAATTAAAATTTGCCGGTAAAGCCATTCATGACAAGCATCCCAGAAGCGGGATGGGATATACCAAAAACAATAAGCTCATTATCCTGGTAATAGAAGGCAGGAATAAAGGTGTTGCTGAAGGCGCCACTTTATTACAGGAAGCGCAACTGTTTAAGGAACTGGGCTGTTGGGAAGCCCTCAACCTCGATGGCGGAGGCAGCAGTTGTATGCTCGTAAATGGCAGGGAAACCATATATCCTTCGGATAAAAAGCAAAGGCCCGTTCCGGCCGTATTTATGATTGAAGCACTTTAACGCATGAGCCGCAGCTATCCCTGATTTTCGCAAAACATGAAAAAATCATCCGTGAATATGCTGCGTAATCAGCGGGAGATATACAGCCGGTATTTTGCTATTGATAGCGATGCTAATTGGAACCAAATACTTTCTTTAGTATTTCGGATGTCCGGGCCAAAGGATCTTTCCTGATCTGCTGTTCCTCCTGCGCTACCTGGAAAAAAATTCCGGTCAGCGCTTTTTCCGTTACATAAGCCGAAAGGTCCGGGTTGATCTTGTCTGCCGTAAACTTGTTATAAGTAGAGAACACGGTGTTCCAGTATTTGGTAGCGTCTACCTTTTCTAACGACTTTTCTATTACCGGGCGAAAAGATTCGGTGAGTGCGGAAGTGGTTTTGCCTTTCAGGTAATCTGTAGCGGCATGATCTCCTCCTTTTAATATGCCTGCTGCATCCTGTATGCTCATTTGTTTGATGGCGTTTACAAAAATAGGAGCGGCAGATTTAGCGGCGTCTTCCGCTGCACGGTTCATTGAAAGCACGGCTTCATCTACCTGTTTGCCCAGCCCGATGGCTCTCAGCTTCTGCTCCGCTTTCTTAGCTTCCTCCGGCATTAATATTTTAATTGCGGCATTGGCAAAATAACCATCCACGGAAGAAAGATTTTTACCTGCTTTTTCGGCGCCTACTGAAAGCGCTTCCTTAAGCCCTGCAGCAATATCATCTGTACTTAAGCTGCCTCCTTTTCCCAAAACATTGCTGAGCACATTAGAAGAGTCTTTTTTATCACCCAGCACTTTTTTAAGCAACTGGGCCTGAACGGAAGAAGAAGCAAAAAAAATAACAGCGGTTAGATAGATAAATATTTTATTGATTTTCATAAGAATGATTTTAAATGCTTTCGCAAATATACTGCCGCATAACAACGGCGTGCCCTAAAGAAATACTAAAATATGCTGAAACAGGTTTTTATGATATATGATAGTTAGATTAACGGGAAATAGATGATAAAAGTATAGGCCAGGTATGAGGTATAGGGTGTGAGTGTCTTGTCCTGAGATAAGATTAACCAGTATAGCCTATCTGTAATCTCTATCCTTTCACTCCTGCGCTTTTGCCATATACCATCTCAGCAGGCGGATATTCAGCAGTACATTAACGGCAATACCTATACTAAACAGCAGTGAGAAGATGCCCACGCCCCTGATAGCGGCAACAAGGTCAATGCCTTCCGGTTTAAAAGGAAGCTCAACCTGCTTTATTACTTCCTCGGCGTTTTGAATGATCACTACCGCGTTGCCGATATTGAGCATGGCAAAGAACAAAGCCATAAAGCCGATGAACCGGATACCTGTGGGTGTTTGTTTGTTTAAAGGAACGTTTGGATGCACAATACTTTTGCGTAGCTGCAATGCGGCATAGCTGTGCAAAACAATAGATCCGGTTAATACCACGGAAACCAGCAAAATGGAAGCATTGGGCGTAGAAAGCATACTGAGCAGTCCACCGGCCACCAGTATACCCCCGATGATGAGGTTGATCCAGGATAAGATATTCGTTACTTTTAAAATTGTTTTCATATGGGTATTAAAGGGATGTTTGATCTATGGTTTTTAACTGGATAGAAAGCTCTTCCAATTGTTTTTCATCAATAGTGGATGGGGCATCCAGCATCACGTCTCTTCCGCTGTTATTTTTGGGAAAGGCGATAAAATCGCGGATGCTTTCGCTGCCGCCCAGTATAGAACAAAGGCGGTCGAACCCGAAAGCGATACCTCCGTGCGGCGGCGCGCCGTATTCAAAAGCGCCTAATAAAAAGCCGAATTTATGCAGCGATTCTTCCCTGCTCATGCCCAGCGCGGCAAACATTTTTTCCTGAAGACCTCGCTGAAAAATACGAATGGAACCCCCGCCAATTTCATTCCCGTTCAGCACCATATCATATGCATTGGCTTTGATATTGGCATAGGGATGCTCAAGGTATTTTGCAGGGTCTTTAATAACAGGTGAATGATTGATCATGGTATCAATATCGGAAGGCCGGGGTGAGGTAAAAGGATGATGCCGCGCTACCCAGCGGTTATCTTCGGCTGCATATTCAAACAACGGGAAATCAAGCACCCATAGCAGTTTAAATTCATTATCCTTTCTCAAACCCAGGCGCTTACCCATTTCCAGCCTTAATTCACTGATGGCTTTCCTGGTTCTTTCTTCGGCGCCGGCAAGTATCAATATCAAATCACCGGCATGGGCTTTTACCGCTGCGGCAATGGATCGCAGCTTTTCTTCATCGTAAAACTTATCTATGCTGCTTTTAAAGCTGCCATCAGTATTGCATTTTATAAAGGCCAGTCCTTTCATGCCGATCTGCGGGCGTTTAACCCATTCCGTTAGCTCATCGGTTTGCTTGCGCGAATAGTTGCTGCAACCGGGAACAGCAATAGCTACAAGGGTTTCGGCCTCATCAAATGCTTTAAAGCCGCTTTCGCTTATGGGTGATAAAGGAATCGTGTGCTGCCTGCTGAGGTATACATGCGGCGGCACTTTTAAATTGGCTACCCGCATGCCAAAACGGGTATCGGGCTTGTCGTTGCCGTAATCCCACATGGCATCTTCCCAGCTCATTCTTTCCACTGGGGCTGTATAATCTATATTTTTTACATCTTTAAATATTTGCTTAATGAGTTCTTCAAACATGCCGAGTATATCTTCCTGTTCCACAAAGCTCATCTCGCAGTCAATTTGCGTAAACTCCGGCTGGCGGTCTGCACGCAGGTCTTCATCCCTGAAACATTTCACCACCTGGTAATACCGGTCGTAACCGCTTACCATCAGCAATTGCTTAAAGGTTTGCGGACTTTGCGGTAATGCATAAAACTGCCCTGCGTTCATTCGTGAAGGCACCACGAAATCCCTTGCACCTTCGGGAGTTGATTTGATCAAAAAAGGAGTTTCAATATCCATGAAGCCCTTCTCATGCAGGTAGTTCCTGGCAGAACGACTTACGGCATAACGCAGCTCAAGATTACGTTTAACCGCATTGCGCCGCAGATCAAGATACCTGTATTTCATACGCAGGTCGTCGCCGCCATCTGTATCGTCCTGGATGGTAAAAGGCGGGGTAGCCGACTGGTTAAGAACCGTAAATGACACCACGTTCACTTCTATTTCACCGGTTGGGATATTAAGATTTTTATTGCTGCGTTCCAAAACTGTGCCCTTAACCTGCAAAACGAATTCCCTTCCTATGGGCTGCGCCTCCAACTGCCGGTTAAGTTCCTCACCGAACAGTAATTGGGTGATACCATAGCGGTCGCGCAGGTCAACAAAGGTAATAGCGCCGAACTTCCTGATGGTTTGTACCCAGCCGGCAAGGGTAGCTTCCTTTCCTGTATCCTGTATACGTAATGCCCCGCATGTATGTGTCCTGTACATTCTTGTTTTTTTGAGGACTGCAAAGGTAAATCATTTAAGCAGGATAGCAGGATTTGTGGGTTGTGATTTGGTTCTTGTTTTTTGTATTCCTTCGGATTTCGAAATTCCGGCTTCGGGTTTTATGATTTGGGGTTTATGATTTGTAGCTTATAATTGCATCGCTTCGGATTTGAAATTTGTTATTTGAATTTTATTTGTTTTTTGCCATTTGGTTCTTGGTGCTTTGTATTCCTTCGGACTTCGGTCTTCCTGCTTCGGATTTTATTTACTATTCATTCCCTCCATTTTAGAACCCATCAAAGCCTCTTCCTCCCTCACTAATTCCTCTGCTTTTAACAGCATTTGTTTCCGGAAGCTTTTTTTATACCCCAGGAACAGGTAATAATAAGCGAGTATGCACAAGCCTGCCGAAAAAGGGATAAGCGCCAGCCGGCGTGCTCCCCTGGCGCCTTCATCCCAGCCATAAAATTCTCCTGTCATCCACAGGCAGTTGGCGGTGATCCATAGCACCACAGCCAGGTTATGCAATAGTTCGGCGGTGAGTTTGCGCGTTTGCCAGGTAATGGCAATGGCCGCTGTAAGTGTGGGTATAATCATAATCATGCCCATCACATGGAAATCCAAAGCCCAGCAAATATCCTTGAGCAGCCATAATAAAATATGCAGGTTTTCTATACGCCTGAAGCGGGCGGGAATACGATATACTTCGCTGTTGTTATTCATGCAATAAAATCAAAAGATGAAATAAATATTTTCCGGGGATAGCTTTAACCTGTCAAAAATAATTTTTTATTGGAATCAACGCATAGAGGGGGCGTATTTCAATTTTTCGCTCCATGTACAACTTTCCGGTCGGTGAGACACCGACCGGTAGCGGGTTCTACAGGTGGGTGTCACCACCCACCTGCGAAAATTTGAAATGCGCCCCATAGAGGGAACAGGTATTCTTATTGCCATGTGTTATAAAAGAATATTTAATACTTTTAGCATAGCTGTCTTTGATGCTTTAAATCTGATTGCATGAAAAAAATAGTTTTTTGCTTACTGCTTTTCCTGGGATATTTCCCGGCGCTGTTTTCCCAAAAACAAAACAATAAGCCCGCTGAAACGCCTCCCTCACCAGCGGCTAAGGAAACAGAAGCACTGATGCGTAAGCTGAATATAGATTCGGCAGTTACTGCAAAGCATTCGGTTACTATTAAAGGTCAGCGCGTTCCTTATACCGTTATTGCAGGCACTATCCCCGTTTGGGATGAAAATGATAGGCCCATTGCAGGTGTGTTTTATACGTATTATGAAAGAGCCGACGTGAGCGACCCTTCATCACGCCCGCTGGTTATTTCATTCAATGGCGGACCGGGCACACCATCGGTATGGATGGAGATTGGCTATACCGGCCCCCGGATACTGAAAATAGATGATGAAGGGTATCCTGTTCAGCCCTATGGGATAAAGGATAATCCGTATTCTATATTGGATGTAGCGGATATTGTATACGTGGATCCGGTGAATACCGGGTTTTCCAGGCCCGTAAGCAAAGATGTGCCCCGTACAAAATTTTTTGGCGTAAATGCCGATATCAAATACCTGGCAGAATGGATCAGCACTTTTATCAGCCGCTATAAACGCTGGGCTTCTCCCAAGTACCTTATTGGTGAAAGCTATGGCACTACAAGGGTATCAGGACTGGCGCTGGAACTACAGAATGCGCAATGGATATACCTGAACGGGATCATACTGGTTTCACCCACCGGGTTGGGCATTGAAAGAGGAGGAGTGATGGATGCCGCGCTGATGCTGCCTTATTACGCCGCCACGGCATGGTATCATAAAGTGCTGCCTCCCGATCTTCAGCAAAAGGACCTTACCGCTATACTGCCCGAAGTGGAAAAATTTACCATTAATGAATACCTTCCTGCTTTGGCAAAAGGAGGCTCGCTCAGCGAAGCCGAAAGAAACCAGGTAGCGGCTAAGGTTGCCCGTTATTCGGGGTTGGGTGTAAAAGCGGTGCTGCAGAACAATCTTTCCATTGCCACTAATTTTTTCTGGAAAGAGTTATTAAGAGATAAAGGCTATACCATAGGACGGCTGGATTCGAGATACCTGGGCGTGGATAAAAAAGACGGCGGCGAACGCCCGGATTACAATGCGGAGCTTACCGCATGGCTGCATGCTTTTACCCCTGCCATTAATATATACCTGCGCGATGAGCTGAATTATAAAACAGATATACCCTATAACATGTTTGGCAATGTATTTCCGTGGGATAACGAAAACAACAAAACCGGCGATAACCTGCGCCAGGCGATGGCGCAAAACCCCAATCTGCACCTGCTGGTGCAAAGCGGCTATTACGATGGCGCCTGTGATTACTTCAATGCCAAATACAGTATGTGGCAAATAGACCCGGGCGGGAAATTGCAGCGCCGCATGAACTGGGAAGGCTATCGCAGCGGACACATGATGTACCTGCGTAAGGAAGACCTGGCTGCCAGCAACCAGCACTTGCGTGATTTTATATTAAAAACAACTCCTGAGCAGGGGGGAGGGGCGAAGTATGGAGGGGAGAGGTGAAGGGGGTAAGGTATGAGGTGTGAGGCATAGGGTATAGGGTATAAGGTATATGGTATAAGGTATAAGGTATAGGGTGAGAGTAACGAGAGGCTGAATACTCCTTTTTTCTTTTCACCTCTTGCTGATAGCTAAATGCCGATAGCGGATTGCCGTCTCTGGATTTTGGATTCGGGATTTACATGCCGTACATAAAGAATGTCGTTTAGTTTTTCACTTTTAAACTGTATTTTCAGGTAACGATTTACCTGATGCGGTTAAAAAAAATCTTCTTTAGTTATTCCAGGGCCGATGGTTCTGATTTTGCTTTACAGCTTGCGCTCGATCTTAAAAAGGAGGGCTTTAATGTTTGGATTGATCAGCAGGATATCCGGGCCGGAACAGAATGGGACCTGGAAATTGAAAAAGCCTTAGAAACCTGCGATTGCTTGTTGTTTATAGAAACGGAAAAATCGGTAAGCTCCAATAATGTGCTGGATGAAGTATATTATGCACTGGATCAGAAGAAAAAGGTGATACCTGTTATCCTCTACGACAGCAAAACACCCTTCAGGCTGCAAAGGTTGCAGCATGTAGATTTTACCAAAGATTATAATACAGGCCTTGCCCATTTAATAAGCGAATTAAAAGGGAGTGCAGCTACTGGTTTTTTTCAACCGGCAGAACACAAAGGGCAACAAAAAGATACGCAGCCATTTTTTACGAAAACTGTTGCCCTTATACTAAGCATCACTTTTCTTGCAATTGTAATAGCTGCGGCTGTTATGTACTCGGCGAAAAATAAGGAGGTGGCAATTGACAGTCATGATAAAATAGCTAGCGCGGATGATACGGCTACAGGCGAAGCATTAGTGGATGCTGATCTCAACATACCATCAAAAAGTGAAGCGCCCGGGGAAGGAGAAGCAGAAAATAAAATCATAAAGCCCCGAACGGGTAATAAAACGGCAAACAATGCAGCAAAAAGAATAGCAAACTTAAATGAAACTTTTGCAGGCAACTGGCAATTAGTTGATGTGGAACCGGGGGCCGCCTCGCAAAGAGGGTACCTTAATATTGAAGATATAGATGGAGTAAAAGTAAAGATCAAAAGCTATGTTCAGTTCTATTACGCTAAAACAAACGACACCGCTTTTTTGAGCATATTTAATGGGTTTGCCGGCTGCACGTCCTGTGTTTTACAGGAGGAAACAAAGATTACCGCAGAGGATATTGCCATTGCTACACAACGGTATGAAATTTTAAGGGAAGACAGGCCGGGTACAGGAAAGGCAGGCGACACCGTTGTGAATGCGGGATCTAATCAATCCATCAGGGCGTCTGTTACGTTGTACCTGCCCGATGCCGCAACAGCAGTAATTAAAGTGCAACGCACTACTTCTGCTGAACTTTCTCATGGAATAGTGCTTGAACCTTTTGTATACTCATTCCGGTTCAGAAAAGTGGAATAAAACAAATTTCAATCGCGGGAAGCAACAATAAAAAATGCAGTTATGACGCTGCCAGTCAGGGAACGAGTATTGGTACAAAAAAACCCATAATATGAGACAGAATATCCAAACAATAAATATCAGCTCCTGTCTTGCTTTCAGATTAAAGTAAGTGGTTGCAATCTATTGCTGCATGCTGTTTCTTCGTACTTACTATGTTCTTCCGGTATTACATCCCGGTAATAAAATGAGAAGTTCCGGGTATCGGCTTCCTGTTCTCCGCTGCCGCAGCATAATATACTGTTTGAAAGTATTATAATTACTGCCTGGCGCGAAGTAGAAGTAATGGAGAGAAGAACTAAGCTGAAATAGAAATACAGGATACCCAAACCTCCCGGAATCCTTTTATACAATCCGCGGAGATCTGGAGCCCTGTAGCCAAAATCAATCATCCAGCCGGAAGGATATCTTGCAGATTACGCCAAACGTAGTTACTTTGTTGTCTTTAACATGCGCTTTGATGTCCTTTACAAAAACCGAATCAATATTACGAACGGTTTTGGAAGCTTCCGTTACGGCGGAGCGGATAGCATCGTCAATGCTTTTTTCAGAAGAGGCTATTACTTCAATTACTTTTACAATAGGCATACAACGTGTTTTATAAATTATTAAATAAGATGTATCTTCTTTAAAGGTCGTGAAAAATTCATAGAATTAAAAACGGGAGATGCGGCATAACAGGGTGCATTCCAAAATTATCGCATTGCTTTGCTTCATGTGGGCGGTGAGGACACCGCCCATGGCAGACGCCCCGGTTGGTGGAGACACCAACCGGCGACAATTTGAAATGCACCCGCGTAACATGTATACCGGCGTTTTCATCAATTATTACTATTTTTGCCGCAGTTAAATTATAGTTATGAAAATAAGCAAAGAGGTTTTATATATTTTTTTAGCGCTGATCGTAGCTGCCGCTGTATATCGCATCATACCCGGACGGCTTTACGGGTTTGCGCCGCAAATTGCAATGGCGTTATTTGCAGGAGCCCTTATAAAAGATAAAAAAACAGCTTTTGCGCTTCCTGTATTGTCCATGTTCCTTTCAGACGCGTTGTTTGAACTGTTGTATTATGCGGGCATTTCACCTATGTGGGGATTTTATGAAGGGCAGCTCACCAATTACATACTATTTGCATTATTAACCGTAGTAGGTTTTTTCATTAAGAAGATCAATGTTATTAATATCGCCGCCGCTTCTTTAGCAGCGCCAACGGTTTATTTTTTGATGTCCAACTTTATGGTATGGATAAGCGGTGGCGGCTACCAGCGCCCAAAAACATGGAATGGTTTAATGATGTCCTTTGCCGATGGATTGCCATTTTACCAGAACTCTATAGCCGGCACCTTATGTTTTGCAGGACTGTTTTTTGGAGGCTACTATCTTATTAAGCACTATATGCTGAAGCCTGAAATGGCCAAATAAAACTTTGCTTTTACCTGATGGCTAACCATAACGTAACCGGAAAAAACGGGGAAGCGCTGGCGCTTGCTTATTTAACACGGAATCGTTTTGTTATTCTGCATACCAACTGGCGTCATTCGCATTATGAAATTGATATCATTGCTCAACGGGGAGATGTGTTGCATTTTATTGAAGTAAAAACCCGGCGTTCCCTGAAATTCGGTTATCCCGAAGAAAGCGTTACAAAGAAAAAATTGGAGAACCTGATCAATGGCGCCGAAGCATTTCTTTACCAATATCCGCAATGGAAAAGGATACAATATGATATCCTGTCTGTAAACCTCTGGAAAAACCGCGATCCCGAATACTTCTTTATTGAAGATGTTTACCTGTAGTAACCAGTAATTTCATTTTTTCCACCATTTTGTAGGTCGCAGGGCAATAGGATATGTTTTGCTTGTGCACGTGCATATAATCTACCATTTTTCTTTTGGTAAGATGCGGAAAGCCGGCGCAATCAGAGGGGCGCACTTCGTAAATGCTGCACATATTGGTAGTAAGATCAAGAAACTGGCAGGGTTGCTGCTTATTCATCCAGTCGCTGTCTTTCTTGTCGTAATACAGCCATTTTTCCTTAAAGGCTTTACCCGTCATTCCCAGGTGTGCTGCAATGCGTTTAATATCCTTTGGCGTATAAGTGGGGCTCATTGTTTTACAACAGTTGGCGCAGCTTAAGCAATCTGTTTCCCTCCACACGGCCTTATCAACCTTTATAGTGAGATCATCTAATTTTCGGGGAGGATTTTTTTCAAGTTTGGATAAAAATGCTCTCAATCCTTTTTTGTGGTACCTGACTTTTTGCCTGAATGACCTCAGGTTAATTGCCTGCATAATCTGTTTAATATTAAAGACCGAAAGTAAGCGTTAATTCAATTCAATTTTGCTCACCGCTTAAAATGTGTATATCTGCCCTGCAACGTATACCTGGTTTTACCGGATATTTGTATTTATTTTTCGCAGCCTTACTTTACAGGCTTATTTGAAATGCATGATGTATGTGGGATGATCAAAAAAAAGGTTTCAGGAATCATCTGCTGTTAGAGAAATCGCTTAGCGTTAACTCTATAGAAGCCTATTTGCGGGATATTGAAAAGCTAACGGAGTTCCTGCAGTTGCAGCACAACCTTAAAACGCCGGCGGAAATTGAATTAAAAGACCTGCAGCAGTTTGTGCAATGGATCGCCGGGCTGAATATGACCGCCGCTTCGCAGGCAAGGATCATTTCGGGACTAAAGGCTTTTTATAAATACTGCCTTTTGGAGAAGATTGCTGTAAAAGACCCTACCTTATTATTGGCATCCCCCAAATTAAAACGGGCATTACCCGATATCCTGAGCTTTGAGGAGATTGAAACCCTCATTGCGCAAATTGACCTGAGTAAACCTGAAGGAGTGAGAAATAAAGCACTGGTAGAAATCATGTATAGCTGTGGGCTCCGGGTGAGCGAAGCTGTACAGCTTAAATTATCGAACCTGTATCTGGACGTTGGCTTTATAAAAGTAACAGGTAAGGGCGATAAGGAACGGTTAGTGCCCATAGGTAAAGAAGCCGTTAAACATATTAATATATACCGTGAAAATATACGGGTGCATCTTGCTATTAAAAAAGGGGAGGAGGATATCCTGTTCCTGAACAGGAGAGGCGTGCGGATGACAAGGGTCATGATCTTTCTTATTATTAAGGAACTTGCTCAAAAAGCCGGTATCGCTAAAAATATTTCGCCCCATACGTTCCGTCACTCTTTTGCCACCCACTTAGTGGAGGGTGGTGCCGATTTACGGGCGGTGCAGGAAATGCTTGGGCATGAGAGCATCACCACTACAGAAATATATACGCACCTCAACAGCGATTATCTGCGGGATACCCTCCAACGCTTTCACCCGGGCTTCCAATAGTTGTTTATAATTATTTAACATTCATTCCTGCCCGAAAATGTAACAAACAGGTAAGGTTTGCGTTTTAATGCTGTCTGTATGAAAAAGCCAGTTCTTTGAATATTTTTCAGCAAAAGCAACCAATTAGGGAAAAATAACGCCTATTTAGGGTTATCATATGTTGCTTTTTAGATATTATTTAAGAAAAGGATAGTAAATGAATTTGTAAACCCGCAAAAAAGCTGTACATTTGCGGCTCAAACAGGAACCGATATTAACCCTTGCTTGCCACGCGACTAAAAAAATAGTCTCGCCGTCTTTTCAAAGTTTTCTTCGGACTTAAACTTAAAACTTTCTCAGGGTTCCTATTACGTCACTAACGGTATTTGCCATCAATTTTTAGAAATTTAGACGAGAATGACCATTCATCACCGTTTAGAACCATACATAGTATTATGTATTGCATAGTAGCTGATTAAAGACATATCTTTGTATGGTAAACATGATTAACAAAACAAACAAAACAAACAATAGTTATGAAAAGGAAGAGTGAAACGGATTCGAAGGCAGGAACCAGTTTTAAAGTAAAGAATCAAACGTTCAAAAGTGTATTCAGCAAGTCTGCCTCTATGTTGCTGGTAATAATAATGGGATTGAGCGCAATGTCTTTTGTTCAGGACGACTCCTTTGCAAGGGGTAACGATACCAATCAAAGCGCGGCAAAAGCAAAGCACATAGTAACGGTGAAGGCAGCCCCGGGCGATGAAACCTGTTGCGTAACAACTGTTGCCGTAAATCCCGGAAAAGCCGTTAATGCTGCTTTTATCAGTACACCCGGCAAAAATGCAATGTATAAAGCCGATAGGGAAGCCATCGTTACATTTATATCTGAAGCCAAAGAAAGAAGGATATGGAGCATGAACAAGGAGGTTGCCGCTATGGAGGCTGATAAGGAAATGTATTTAAATTTTAAGCTTAGCGCAATGCATCCTTCCATTAGTATGGCTGTGAAAGCTGATAGTGAAATGAGCGGTAATTTTGTGGATGAGCTTGTAAACATAGCAGCTTTTGGTGCAGATGCCATTGATATGGCAGATAAAGAAGTAGCCGGTAATTTCATAGCAGCTAACCTGGCTGTTACTGCGGCTAAGCCAACTATTGAACGGATAGCAAAAGCGGATGCAGAAATAATAGCCGCTTTTGAAGATGCAAACCGCCCTTTTATCAGTGTGCCATCAGCAGCAGCGGCGCAGAAAGCCGATAAGGAAATGATACAAAATTATGAATTGCAGGCAAAGCTGACAGCATTGAAATAAGGACAATTTTTTGGATTATAGTGTGTGGTTAAGGTTTTGATCAGAAAAAACCGGTAGTGTTACCGGTTTTTTTATTGCCCGGAACCAAACCGGGAGCTTGTGTACTATTTAAACAAAAAAGGATAGCCCAGTTAAGAACTATCCCAATTACATTACTGTAAACCTGTAAGCCGGATTCTGTCGTGTGCTATCATTTATCTGGCCTGTGCATTGCTGAACAGGTCAATCTGCTTACCCTTCCCGATATTTCAAAAAAGAAAATTTTGCCGGGCCGGCAAAAAATCGGGATATACATAGCATTTCAGCACACAAGGTTTACCCATTATATATGTTGCCATACATAATCGTGAGCTCTTACCTCACATTTTCACCCTTACCCCGGTAGTTACCGTGGCGGTTATTTTCTGTGGCACTGTCTTCACGCCAAAAGGCATGACCGGCCGTTAACCGGTGTGCTGCCCTGTGCTGTCCGGACTTTCCTCATTGTTAGCCAAAGGCGAACAACGCGATAGCATAGTTTACAGCAGGTACAAAGGTAAGTATTGTGCTGTACAATACCCGGTTATGAAAATAACCAAGGCGTATAAATATGCTGCTTTAAAAGGGATGTTAAATTATTTTTCAAAAATCTTCACGTATTGCAATCAGGCGTATTCCTACATAGTATATTTGTTGATATTTTTACGGGAAGGCATGACGTGTTCTCCTGTTTATTTAACCAGATATTGTACGCTATGCCGGAAGACCAGTTTTTTAAAGATGAAATAAAAAAACCATCCGATTTCAAATTCGGTGCAGGGGTTGCTAATGTGTTTGATGACATGGTAAACCGTTCGGTGCCTTACTATGGTGAAATACAGCGTATGATTGCTGAACTGGCAGCCGACCATGCCCAAAAAGGAGGATTGGTATACGACCTGGGCTGCTCTACAGGAACTACCATGATTGGTATGAATACCATGGTGAGTAATGATATAAAATTTGTAGGTATCGACGACTCTTCCGAAATGCTCAAAAAGTGCGAAAGTAAATTAAAGGAGACCGGCTTTACAAGGGAATACGAACTGGTTTGTGCCGATATCAGTAATAACGTTGAAATAACCAATGCCGGTGTAGTGGTGCTTTGCCTTACCCTGCAGTTCGTTCGGCCCATGCACAGGGCGCAGTTGCTTCAGCGGATCTTTGATGGCATGAATCCGGGCGGCACATTAATACTGGTAGAAAAGATACTCGCCGAAGACAGTCATTTTAATCGCGATTTTATTACGTATTATTATAATTATAAACGACGCAACAACTACAGCGAGCTGGAAATATCTCAAAAAAGGGAAGCGCTCGAAAATGTACTCATACCCTATAAGCTTAGTGAAAACACAGGAATGCTTAAGGATGCCGGGTTTGCACATTGCGAACTGTTTTTTAAATGGTACAACTTTACAGGTATTATCGCAACCAAAAAGTAAGGCACCTTTATCACCTTCACGTTTAACAGTTTTTCAATTTTAAACATATATGATAGCAATCGGGAACTTTTTTTTCAGGTACCGCAACTGGATATTTATTCTTTTTTACGCGGCGCTTTTTATTCCTTCACAGCCTTTGTTTTCTGAAGAAAGATTTGGAACAGGCTATTATATCTGGCCGGTTTGCCTGGGCTTACTGATCACCATTTCCGGGCAGCTGATCAGGGGAGCTACAATAGGACTGGCCTATATTGTACGCGGAGGCAGCCAGGGCAAGCCTTATGCCGAAGGACTGGTTACAGATGGCATTTTTAGCCATTGCCGTAACCCGTTATATGTGGGCAATATT
Source organism: Agriterribacter sp. (assembly GCF_035445465.1). Lineage (NCBI taxonomy): Bacteria > Pseudomonadati > Bacteroidota > Chitinophagia > Chitinophagales > Chitinophagaceae > Agriterribacter > Agriterribacter sp. The sequence continues at coordinate 9,408 of NZ_DAOMQT010000018.1, read as the reverse complement.
TTAATGTTGCTGGGCGTGGGCATCTTAGCCAACTCCTTATTGTATATAGCGGTAATCATTCCTGTATTTTTGTTTATCTACCAGTCTATTGTACTGGCGGAAGAAAATTTTTTGCGTGGTAAATTCGGGGGAGGATTTGATGCTTATTGTAAAAACGTAAACAGGTGGATACCCCGTATAAGCGGCATCGGTAAAACATTCGGCAGCATGAAGTTCAACTGGCGGCGCTGGATATTGAAGGAATACAATACCCAGTATGTGTGGCTGTCGGGCATAACACTTATCCTGTTGCTGAAGTATCCTGCGCTTACGGGAAATAACCCCGAATGCCGGAATATGCTTCTTGCTATCATTCTGCCGGCGCTGCTGTTGCTTTATCTTTTGGTGCGCTACCTGAAAAAGTCCGGTAAAATGAAGGAGTAGTGCTTGGTTTAACGTTCCGGAACAGCATACCTGCTTTTACGCTCAATTGCAATATGGCATGGCAAATTTTTTGTTGATAGCTATTTGTATTATGGTTGGTTTGATACTGCGCAGGTATACAAAGCTTCCCCACGATGCATATAAAGGAGTAAACGCGCTCATCATTAACCTGGCATTACCTGCTGTATCTTTTAAATACCTTCCTCATTTGCAATGGACCAGAGCGATGATACTGCCTGCTATGATGCCGGTTGTGGTGTGGCTGTGCGGGTGGCTGTATATAAAGGTGTATGCAGCTAAAGCCGGATTAGACAGGCAAACGGAAAGCGGCCTGAAGCTGGTAACCGGGTTAAGCAATACCTCTTTTGTGGGTTTCCCGCTTATAGCAGCTTATTTTAGTGACGATGCCCTGGGCATTGCCGTTATTTGCGATCAGGTTAGTTTTATGCTGCTTGCCACTGCGGGCATTGTGGTAGCAATGAATGCATCGGAAAAACATACGCTTTCGGCGGTCATGGTGATGCGGAAAGTAGTATCGTTTCCTCCTTTTATAGCCTGTGTGGCAGCTTTAATACTTCCTTTGTTTATTGATCTTTCACCGCTTGATCCTTTGTTTGATAAGCTCGCCGCAACCGTTGCCCCGCTGGCGCTGTTTTCAATAGGATTACAAATGAAATTTGACGGGTGGCGTCACCAGGTAAAGCATCTGTCTGTTTCCCTGTTTTATAAGCTGGTGCTGGCGCCTTTCATTATATACGGTATTGTGTTGCTCTTTGGAATGCGGGGAATTATTCCTCAGATCAGCATTTTTGAGGCGGCCATGCCTTCTTTTCTTACAGCAGGAATTGTAGCGAGTGAATATAACCTCAATCCGAAACTTTCCAGTCTTGTGGTGGGCATCAGCATCCTGGTTTCTTTTTTTACTACTGCCCTTTGGTATCTTATTATAGCTACTTTGCAGTAGCCGGCTAGTGCCATGTTTATCATAAAATGACGTATTTCTTGCCACGAATTCCAGCGGCCCGCAAGCGGGCTGATTTACGAATGCAACTTAAAGTAGCTATGAATACCCGAATATTGCCTGGTTGCTTCAGCAACCCGCCATTGCAGCGCCTATCGCCAGCGCTACAGGTTATCGAACTCCATGCGCTTATAGCGGCTGTTACCCTGCAGTTAAGTGCAGCAGACAGCAGCGTTTTAAATAAAGCGGGTGCCTGGTAAAACAGCCGGAGCAGGAAAGCTTCTCCACAAAATTTAATGTAGGGGGGAATCTTTTCTACAGTCATGGCTTTAACATGGTGTTGGGCCGTTTGGCAGGTTATTTGAAACATAGGGAGCATACTAAATAAATCATTAAATGAAAACCTTTGGAATTATTTTAATCGTTGCCGGAATACTGATGCTGATTTTTCGTGGCTTTAGTTTTACCAAAGAAAAAAATATTATAGACGCCGGGCCTATAGAACTGAATACCAAAGAAAAGAAAAAGGTAAGCTGGCCGATGTATGCCGGTGGTATAGCTGTTGCAGCGGGCGTGGTGGTGCTGCTGGCAGGCAGAAAAAAAGCGTAATAGTAATAAAGCCGTTGCGATTTGATAACACCACAGGTAAACCCTGATAAAACAACATGGAACCGGAGAAATATCCGATAGTATATTTTTAATCCGTACACTATTGATATAAAAGTGAGATGCTGTGTCTCACTTTTTTAGTTTAGATATCTCACTTTCTTTTACAGTAATATTGCTGGTGCAAATGTCTTATGCATTTGATAAGGATTATATAGCAGCATGACTTTTATCACTTATTGATTTTTAATTTAGAGTACTTTTGGCCAAATTAAAATATGATTTTAAAACAATACAGTGCTGCCGTTTTGCTGCTGTCATTTATGGCGCAGGTATTGAGCAGTCCTTTCATTGTTTTTGATTACTATGTGAATACAACAGCTTATGCAAAGAACTGCGTTAATAAAGCCAGAACTGAGTTGCATTGCAATGGTAAATGCCAGATGGCAAAAGAACTGAAGCAACAGGAAGAAAGAGAGCAGCAAAACCCTGCCGGGGATACGAATTATAAGAACGCGGTATTTCTTTTTTCAAAATCCTGGCTCACAACTGCGCCGGCTATATTGTTATCAGCATCAATACATGCATTCCCCCTTTTTCAGGATACTTATACCAAAGATGTATCGCTGCCGGTTTTTCATCCCCCGGCATTCCGCTAGACCAGATGTAGCGACTTCCTGCAGCATATAAATTAGCTGTATATAATTTCCCTTATATTTAAATCTAAAAAATGAACAGAATATTTTCCTGCGCCATACTGTGCGCAGTGATTTTTGCAGCGTGCAAAAAAGAAGCGGCAAAACCTGCTGATATTGTCATTAATAAAACCCGTCTTTCCGAAACTACCAATAGCAATACTACCATCACTTTGTGGTCGGATAATGAAGGGTTGCTAACAGGATATAACAAATTGTATGTTTCGCTTAAAAACAACCAGGGCGATGAGATCAAAAACGCAACGGTAGCCTATACTTCCATGATGGATATGATTTCAATGAAGCATAGCAGTCCTGCAGAGCAACCGGTATACAACGATGAGCTAAAATTGTATGAAGGCGCTGTTGTTTTTACAATGCCCACTTCGGAAATGGGAACCTGGCAATTGGATGTTACAGTAAATGGCGCTACCGTTTCTTTCCCGCTTACTATCGGCACGGCGCCTCAAAAGCAACTGGCCACTTTTGTGGGTACAGATAAAAACAAATATGTGCTGGCGATTATCCCCCCGCTTAAATGGCAGGTAGGACTGAATGATCTGGATATTTTAATCAACCGGCAGGCTTCCATGACAGACTTTCCTGCCGATGATGGCTTTACCGTTGAGCTAACACCTGAAATGCCTTCCATGGGACATGGTTCTCCTAATAATATCAATCCCGTTTCAACCGGCAGCGGACATTATAAAGGAAAGGTGAATTATACAATGACAGGCGACTGGCGTTTACATTTTAAGTTGAAAAAGAATGATGTAGTAATAATGGAAGACGCTAGCGTGGATATTTTGTTTTAATGGATGATGGGAAAGCATAATTGCCGCTTTTGCATGCTAAAACAACGGATATGATCTTTAAAAATAGTACTATACTCATTTTCATTTTACATGCTGCTTTAACTGTTCCGGCGCAGGAGGATTCTTCGTTTAATACAACCATCACGTTGCAGGAAGTAGTTGTGCAGCATGATGCCAGGTTGCGTAACAGCACGGAAAAAAAGCATAGCGCCGATCTCCAGACATCAACCGACCAGTTATTAGAAAGTATCGCCGGCGTTAATATGATAAGGCGGGGAAATTATGCATGGGAGCCCACCATCCGCGGACTAAATGCGGGGCAGGTAAATGTTACCATATCGGGCATGGCTATTTTTGGCGCCTGCACAGACAGGATGGATCCTGCCAGTTCGTATATAGAGCCCAATAATCTGCAAAGTATAACGGTTAATTATGGCGCCGGCAACCAGTCTTATGGAAGCACGATCGGAGGCGGTTTTAATTTTAAGCTAAAGCAACCCCATATAGATAATGAAAAGCGTTTTACCGGTCTGGCCGGAGTGGGGTATGAAACCAATGCACATGCGTTGCAAACACTTGCTGCACTGGAATACAGCGGTAAACGTTTTGCCATTCGCGGTAATGGTATCTTTCGCAAAGCGGGTAATTATAATGCCGGTGGCGGGGAAGAGATCGCCTTTTCGCAATATGCAAAATGGAATGGCGGGCTTTCGGCAACATACCGGGTAGCAGAGCACCATTTTATAAATGTGGATTATATACAGGATGAAGGATGGGACATTGGCTATCCTGCCCTGCTGATGGATGTGTCTTTTGCAAAAGCAAAAATAGCATCGGCATCGCACCTGTATCAGCCGCACAGTAAGCATTTGCACAGGTGGGAAACCAAATGGTATTATAATACGATAAGCCATGCGATGGATGACACCAAACGGCCGAAGGACCAGGTTCCCATACACATGGATATGCCGGGCACATCGCGTACCCTGGGATTTTATACCGAAGCCCAATGGGCCTTTGGCAGCCGGCACCATATTGCTACGCGTTTAAACGGTTACAGCAACCGGCTGCATGCCGAAATGACCATGTATCCGGATGGCGCTGCTTCCATGTTCATGCTCACTATCCCGGATGCACAGCGTAATGTGATTGGGTTGGATATTTCCGATAAAATAGCGCTTACACCAAAAACTGAGCTCATGTCCGGCGTTAGGGCAGACTATACAGGCTCATCGCTGTACAGCGCTGCCGGTAAGCAATTGCTTTCGGGTATGCATGCCGGTGACCTTAACCGCAATCATATTTTATACAACGCATATATAAACGGGCAGTACAGGGCTAATGAGCATTGGGTTTTGTATGCGAATGTGGCAAGAGCCATGCGCGGCGCCACTTTGCAGGAAATGTACGGCTTCTATTTGTTTAACCGCACCGATGGTTTCGACTATATAGGCAATCCCCGCCTCAGCAGGGAAACCTCGTGGAATTTTGGCACGGGAGCCCGTTTCCGGCAAAAAATATTCACGGTGGAGGGGCAGGCTTTTGCGTATGTATTCAACAATTATATTGCGGGCAAACCGCTGGCAGGCTATAGTGTAATGACTATGGGCGCTAATGGGGTGAAACAGTATGATAATATTTCATCGGCGGTATTATACGGAGCGGAAGCCACTGTGTTGGTGCAGCCTTTTTCATTTTTGAATATAAAGAGCAACAATACGTATACCCGTGGCCAAGACGCGGATAATAACGCGCTTCCTTTAATAGCCCCTTTTAAATCGGTAAATACGGTTAGCGTGGTTTGGAAGGAATACCGCTTCAGTGCATCATCTGTACATGCTGCTGCGCAACATCATGTGAGTAGTGAAATGTATGGCGAATTGCCCAGTAAAGCCTATGGCATTGTAAACCTGGGCGCCGGCAGGTCCTTCCCAGTAAAAGCGGTGGTGCTGGATTTTAATATTGCGCTTGCCAATGTTTTTGATAATAATTATTATGAGCACCTTGATATTTTGAAGCTCCCGCGCCAGGGCAGGAATATGGTAATGCATCTTACGGTAAAATTTTGAAAGGACTCCTGTACACGCTAAGCTAATTGACCTTTGCCGGAAAGGAAATAGCGGTAAATTTGTGGTTGATACGAAACAATCAGTTTGCCCGGAAATAAAAAATGCAGTAAGATGACTTTTGATGAATTGTTATATTTTTCGTTGTTTGTAGCAGGCGGATTAATTGCAGGATTTTTTGTAAAGAAAGTAATTTCCCCCGTTTTTAAAAGAGTTGCCGGCCGCACCAAATGGTCGGCCGATGATCTGATATTGGAAAGTGTGAGCAAATGGATGGTCCCCTGGTTTGTAGCGCTGGGTGTTTTTTTGGGATGGAGAAGGGTGGAGATGGACGCTAAATATCATCATTGGCTGGAAAATGGCCTGATGATCTTTTATGTATTTTCTGTTACCTGGATCGCAGCCAATGTGCTTTCGGGAATGACAAAGGTTCGCAGCGCCCATGGCGATAACGTAGTTGCTTCATCATCCATCATTGGCAATATCATTAAAGTAATCGTGTATTGCATCGGTATCCTTGTGATACTGCAATCGCTGGGTATTTCCATAACGCCGGCGCTTACGGCATTGGGCGTGGGCGGTTTGGCCGTTGCGCTTGCCTTGCAGGATACATTGTCGAACCTGTTTGCGGGTATCCAGATCGTATCTACCCGTAAAATTAATCCCGGCGACTTTATCAGGCTGGAATCGGGACAGGATGGCTTTGTAGAGGATATCAGCTGGCGGTATACTACGCTCAAAACGGGCGCCAATAATACCGTTATAATACCCAATTCAAAACTCGCCAGCGCAATATTATCGAACTATTTTTATCCAAATAAAGAAGCGGTATTTGATGTTGCTGTAGGAGTAGATTATAACAGTGATCTTGAAAAAGTAGAAAGGATAACGGTTGAGGTGCTCAAAGAGGTGCAGCGGGCTTCTGCAGATTGCGTACAGGATTTTGAACCATTTATCCGTTTTCAGCAGTTTGGCGAAAGCAGCATTGATCTCAAAGCTTTTCTTAAAGCAAAAACATTTGGAAGCCAGTTTCTGATTAAGCATGAACTAATAAAAAGGCTAAGAAAAAGATATAAAGAAGAAGGGATCAATATTCCGTTTCCCGTACGGAGTGTTTTTGTTAACAAACCGTACGGAGAATAAAATGCTTATAGTGCTGTGTCAAACGTGAGAAGCGAGAGGGGTGAATAGTGAGAAGGCTAAAGAATTCACCATTGCCCCCGTCCGAACGACGTTCAGCCGGACGGGCATTGCCTATTCACTCCCTTCCACTTTTATCTTCTCCCTTCTCCCTTTTCACGATAACCATACAGACATAATTTGCTTGCCCCTGGCGGTGGTTGTTTGTAGTTTGGGAGTTATTCTATTAATCCCCGGCTATCAGATACTTACCACTTATCACTCCTTACCAGAACAGGGTGTACAATGCTATCAGTATACCGGTAACCAGTAAGGCGCCTGCAGCAAACCCCGGGGTAGTTTTGAACATTGATCTGTCTATTTCCAGCCCGTTGGTTTTAACTCCTTTGCTGTTTTCATATACACTAATGATATACATACCGGCAACAGCAATAACAAACACAAAAAACATCCTGTCTATAAATGGTATTTCGTATAGTGCACTTCCGTCTTTTTGCAATACCAGTTTGGAAAAGCCAAACGGGCTCAGCCATTCGAGGTTAGCTATTGCAGGCAATACTTTAAAAAGAATAGACAGTGCAAAGCCTCCTACAGTTGCGAAAAGCGCCGCGTTGGATGTGGTTTTTTTCCAGAAAAAACCTAAGATGAACATGGCGAATATGCCGGGAGAAACAAAGCCGGTATATTCCTGGATATATTCAAATCCGCCCTTTTTATCAATGCCCAGGAAGGGCGCAATAATAACAGCCAGCAGCATGGATATGATTACCACGATGCGCCCGATATTTACCATTTTCTTTTCACCGGCTTCGGGGTTTACCTTCTTTTTATAAATATCAAGGGTAAAGATGGTGGAGATGCTATTGGCCTTACCTGCCAGGGAAGCTACCACTGCTGCCGTAAGGGCCGCGAATGCAAGTCCCTTTAATCCTGAAGGCAACAGGTTTAATAAAACCGGGTAGGCTTTATCGGGCTGCAATTCGCCATTTACCAGCATTTCCTGTTGAAAATACCCGTTTTCATGCAGCACAAAAGCGGCAATGCCCGGCAGTACTACTATTACGGGCATAAGCAACTTTAAAAAAGCGGCGAATAAAAGTCCGTTCCTCGCTGTTTTTAAATCTGCGCCTAAGGCGCGCTGGGTGATATACTGATTACAGCCCCAGTAATTCAGGTTTACGATCCACATACCTCCAATAAGTACAGATAGTCCCGGTAAACTGAGATAGCTGGGGTTATCTTTTTCAAAGATCATATGAAAATGATCATTTGCATTTTCGGTAAGCAGTTTAAAGCCGGCAATCACGCCGCCATCCGAACCAAAATGAGTTGCCACCAGGTTAAGTGCCAGGTAGGTTGTAACCAACCCACCTAATATCAAGAAGAAAACCTGCACCACGTCTGTATAGCCGATCACCTTCATACCACCGAGCGTAATGATAATGGCAAAAACGGCCAGGAACAACATACATAAGGTAAAGTTGATACCCGAAATGCTGCTGATGGCCAATGCGCCAAGGAATAATATAGAAGTAAGATTAACAACCACATACAATAACAGCCAGAATACCGCCATGATCATTGCTACCGTACTGTTGTACCGTTGATTAAGGAACTGCGGCATGGTATAGATCTTGTTCTTGAGGTATACCGGTATAAAAAATATGGCTACCACCAGCAGGGTAGCCGCCGCCATCCATTCGTAGGTGGAGATGGCAAGCCCCATGGTAAACCCGTTTCCGCTCATTCCAATGAACTGCTCCGCGGAAATATTGGAGGCAATAAGCGATGCGCCTATAGCCCACCAGGTGAGCGAGCCTTCCGCAAGGAAAAAATCTTTGGTATCGGTACTTTTCTTTTTCTTACGCTGGTATATCCAGTAACCATAGATAGCAACAATCAGGAAGTAAATAATGAAAACAAGATAGTCTTTGGTTGAGAGGTAATTATTCATAACAAATCAAATCGTTTAAATGTTTGGGTATGATCTGGTTTTATGGCATGGAGGCTATACATCAATTGGTTGCAATTCGTATTTTGGGCGGATAAAGATTAGTGTTTTTGGCGATAAGAACAAATTCAATTTATAAAACTTCCGGTTCTTCACCTTACCTTTGCGCCGTTTAAGAAATTTTGTTCGTCATGCAAACGACCCGTTCCGCCTGATAACCGGAACATAAAATTTCAATATTATGGCAGTATTACACAATCGCGTTTCACAAAAGGAACTGAAGCAGCTTATGCTTCAGGAAACAGAACCCCGCACCACGCTTTCGTTTTACAGGTATTTTACGGTAAATGATCCGCAGCAGTTCAGGGATGAATTGTATAAGGCATTGGATGCTTTAAAAGTATTTGGCCGCATATACGTGGCGCACGAAGGCATCAATGCGCAGGTAAGCGTTCCGCAGCCACACTTTGATGCATTTCGTAATTATTTGTATTCCGTACCCGGTCTCGAAGATATGCGTTTGAATATTGCCGTGGATGATGATGGCAAATCTTTCTGGGTACTAAAAATAAAGATCAGGGAAAAGATCGTTGCAGATGGCATTAACGACCCCGCTTTTGATATGAGCAAAAAAGGAAAATATGTTAATGCAGAAAAGCTGAATGCTTTGGCGGACGATCCGGATACGATCATTATTGATATGCGCAATCATTACGAATATGAAGTGGGCCATTTTGAAAATGCCATAGAA
>NZ_DAOMQT010000017.1:0-85839 GCF_035445465.1 Agriterribacter sp. | reverse complement strand
ATTATTATCCTTACGGTATGGTGATCACCCCGCAAACCACGGGCACCAATGATTATCGCTACGGCTACCAGGGGCAGTATGCGGAAAAAGACCCCGAAACAGACTGGAACGCGTTCGAGCTGAGGATGTATGACTCCAAGATCGCAAGATGGCTCAGCGTGGATCCAAAAGGTCAGTTCCACTCTCCTTATGTGAGCATGGGAAATGATCCGGTTGGTCTTACTGACCCAGATGGCGGAAAGACAAATACTGATTTTGTAAATACTCAAACTGGAGCTGTTAAGCATGTTAAGGACGGCATTGATCAGGTTGTTTTTCTTAACAATGATGATTTTATACGAGTTAATTTTATTGCTAACCTCCCTAAATGGGATAAGGCAATTACTAAGGAATATTTTTCTCTTATTGATAACAATCCTAAATTGGATTGGAATAGTGATCTCGGGGTTTTTTCAAGAGTTATGTTTGCAGAGATTCGAAATGGAAAATCTCCTGAAATAGAAAGCGTAGCTAATATAATTAAGAATAGGACCGATAGTGATAAATTCCCTGATACTTATACAGGTGTAATTACTCAAAAGTATCAGTTTTCTTCTCTATTACCAGGAGATAATAATAGATCAGTTTATGATAATCCTTATAGCGGTATAAAAACAAATACGGATAGACAAGCCTGGTTAAATGTGCTTAGTATAACATATAAAGTTCATGCGGGTCTTAGTTCAGATATTACTAATAATTCATTATTGTATTATAGTCCGAGAAGTATGGTGCCGGCAGGTAAAAAGCCCAATTGGAATTTTTCTCAATTGCAAGAAGTAAATGTAGAGGGCGTACGGCCTAACTATTTAAGAATGTATAAATATAAGTAATGAAAACTATAATGCTAGCAATGGTGTTAATTTGTTCTGTAAGTAATAGCTATTGTCAGGAACAGATTTGTTACAAAAAAATTAAGGTATATAAGCTAGATGCTACCGGAACTTATTTAAACGTTTTTAAACATAATAAGGATTTGATATTCCGCATAGATAGGAATGGTGTTGTTGAAGATCAAATTATTTTTACTAATGTTGAATTGCCAGATTCTTCTCTTATAAACTTTACTGCTCGGGATAATAATAAAGCCTATGCTTTAGAAATGGGTGTATTTGGCTCTACGTTTGGGGCTAATAATTTTTTGATTATATGGAAGGATGGGTATTGGAACCTTTCAAAAACGCCCTTTATTAAATCTGAAATTGTTTCTAAAGGCAAGAGTGGTTTCTCGGAGTTTAAGATTTATTATAGTAACAAGAAGAACAGTTCGAATAGATACGAGTTTTTAGATGGACTTTTTCTTCCGGTTAAGGACTAATGAATTATCGCTATGGCTTGGATTAATGAGGAAAATATTTTTCCGCCGTTGTTGGGTGTGTCACGAATGGATAGAATAGATAGTTCTTTTTCAATGCTGTATAGAAGATGGTAATAGGCCTACCGCATACGCTGTACAGACGGGATATGCAAACCACCTGAAGGTGCTCTAATCAAAAGTTGCGGTGCTGAATGTTCAGGCAAAAGTTGCCTGTAAAGGCATTAGGTAAGTGTAAAGAAGTTGAACGAAAGTAAACCGACCGAAGACACGCCGAAATGACACCTCGTTGTTAAAAGTATCGGTCCCCATTTTGGCGAGAATGAGGTATAAGAAAAGAGCAAGAGTTTCTTTTCCGTGTAAGTTGAAAATCTCGCCTTGTTGGTATTTGTGTATAGGCGATGAGATTGGGTATCACCAACTACAGTAGCCATTTTCAATCAATTTTTTCCAGTAACAAGTCCTGAATGAGAGAACTATTAAAACCAGATAAATACAATAATATTATAGTAAACAATATCCTGTTTCATAATTGAGATGCGGCAGACAATTCACAACGTATTTATAATAATGCCAAAACAAGTAAAATTGCGCAGGTAAAATTTCAGCAACCATCTTTATTAATTCAAAAACATTTCCAATGAGAAAAATTCTTTTTTTGTTAACTGCAATTGTAATTGGTAAATTTTCCATTGTACAATGGTCTACCTCTTCTCCCCATATTTACACTACCAATACCGGGTATGTAGGTATAGGCACAGGCACTGCACCTACCTCACAATTAGATATTCGCAGGGATGAAACTACGGCAACCATAGCAAAAGTGAGAAATCTTTCGTCTGGACCAAGTGCTGCCTCACGGTTTGATCTGGAAACCTATTCTGCCAATTCGTACGTGAGATACGGACTACATGAAAATCTTGGAAATCCTTATTTTCATCTCAGGGTCGGTTCAGCCGTAGAACGTGTATATTTTGACGGCCCAGAATTTTTATGGCGTAATACAGCAGGTACAAATACCTGGTTAAACATATAACCACTGTGGGCAACGTAGGTATTGGTACCCAAACAACCGGTTCATTTAAACTGGCTGTAGAAGGCACCATTGGAGCGCGGGAGATAAAAGTAACTTCAGTTAATCCATGGCCGGATTATGTTTTTCAAACCAGTTATGCTTTACCTACGTTTACTGATATTGAAAATTATATTCAGGCACATCAACATTTGCCTGGCATGCCCTCAGCAGCAGAAATAAACGAATCAGGTGGTGTTGAGCTGGGCGAGATGAACCGGAAATTACTTGAGAAAGTGGAGGAGTTAACCCTGCATCTTATTCAGGTCAACAAAAGAGTAGAGGAACTGGAAAAACAAATTAAACAGTAGTAAAAAGTGCAGCTTGTCATATAAAATACATAAATGAATGGCTTATGAAAAAGTTACATCTAAAAATACAAGTCAAGATCAATTCCTTCACAACACAAAATTTCTCATTGATCACGCAACACTTCATATCGTTTTGATTTATGCATGATTATAATTTTGTCTTTCAGTATTTTTTGCAACGTAAAATCAGCCGTTTTGCCTTTCTCCTTTAACACAACTTCCCGCTCATTAATTTTAATGATAGCCATCCTTATTTTCATTTCCGGGTTAGCGATCATTCCGGTATATTTAATTATTGATGGATCAAAACTATCTGCAGGAGCTGTTTGCAAGGGTGGTTGATTTAAACCAGGATCCGTATTGGTTATTGGTTTCGGTTCTGAAACATTACCGGTGTCGCTATTTTCTTCATCTGGCAAAAATGGGTCGGGATAGTCAGCGAATAAAAAAAAAGTATCCGGCTCAATGGTATAATTAAAAGTGGGAGCAGCCAATAGAGGCACAGGCACAACAGGTGTTTCATTTGAAAGGCTTCGAATAATCCTGTAAATAATTATTCCCCATACCAGGGCTACACCGGCAATTAAAAAATATTTAAACTTCCTGGGATGCATCGTAACGCTTATATTAATGAATATACAGCCTATTAATATTGTTGAATCGGGATGCACTACTGTAGTTTAGCCCCCTTACCCTCCATTCGTAATCGCCTTTTGCTAACTCTATTGTAAATTGGTTCCCATTCATAATTGTATCTTTGATTAACCTTTCTATAGCGTTAAAACGAGGCGATACAACCTGCAACTGGTACTCCGCAGCGCCGTCTAATAAATCCCAGTAAAAAGTTTGAGAAGTAGTGCTGGTTACCAGGCTATCTTTAGGGGAAAGCAAGATTACGAAATCCTTTTCAAGCGGTTTCTCTAATGCAGTTTCGCAACCCAAAAGCATAGTATTCATTATAGCTAAGAAATAATAAACATACTTATTTATATTTCGTTCCATAGTTGTCTATATTTTGGATGTAAAGTGTACAATTTAATTCCAATGTTTTGGTTTTAGGGTCTCTAACTGATTTGTACTGTACGGAGCTTAATTTTCCAGTATGAAATTGTGTCTCCAGGGCATTCACTAACTTAAGGCAATCTATAAAGCCTCCTGCAACCGTTAGTGATTGTGTAATAATACTCATACTATCCAGCACAGCATAAGCATAAGGCTTGAATTCCTTTATTTCAAGGTTATTGCTCCGGCACCAGGTTGTGGCTACAGAAAGAAGATTTTTACTGTTATCAAGCGTATCCAGCACAAATCCATCTAATAGTTCATTGAGTTTTTTTTCCCGGGAATTCAACATTTGAAAAGAATAACCCAATTGTTTTTCAAACATAGCGGTTTTTTTTTGATGACTGTATTTCTCATGTTCTTTTACGGTGTTTACAAAACCGAACTTATAGCATATTAATATGCTTAATACTGCCGCAAATGGAAGTATTTTTAATTTTTGCCTGTATGATAGGTTTTTAAGCATTTAGTAGGTAAGTATTTCCAGGATAAAAGAACCTGTATTTTTTTCTTTATTATAGGTATAGTTAATTACACTCGCTTTTTTTACGCCTTGTATGCTCTTTAAATTATTCATAAATTGGGTAAGGTAGCTTGTACTGGTGCAATCCCCGCTAATTTCAATGGTATTCATTCTGAAAGAGACGCCTTTAACAGTATTTCCTCCTTTATTTAAAGGGTTAACCTGCATGGACGTTAATACAATATCTGCAGGTAGTAAACTTGCCATCCGGTCAGCGAAATAGCTGGTTTTATATTGGTTCAGCCAACCCGTATGTTCCAGGAATTTTTCTTTTTGCCGTACTTTTTGTCTGAGCTTTTCTTCAATAGCCGCATTCCCCCTAGTATATCTTTGCGCCGTTTCCTGCTCGTTGTTTTTTTGGGCGTAATAATTAAAAACAAAAAAATTGATCAGGAGCAGACCCAACAATCCAATCAATAATGCCCATCCGAAGTACTTAAACAAAAGATAGCTTTTAAAATTACTTCTTTCATTGAGAATAGTCTCATTTTTAAAACCGGGGGCCACTTCTATCTGGTCTGTAAGCAGCGCTACCGCAGTTCCGAGGGCAATTGTACGTGAATCAGCTATGTATTGTTCTGAAAAAATGAATTCCTGGCCTACCGGTTTGTCAGCCTCAGGCGATACAATTTCAAAATCCGTAATTTCATTTTTTTGTATTTCGAGTTGGTAAGTACTGCTTTTTATGGCTCCTGTATTTTGATTAAGATGCTGCAATATCAGCATCACGGGTTTAAATCCGATAGATACATTGAGTACTTTAAAGCCCCTTGCCCTGAAACTATTTATTATTTCATCTATCAGCGATTTCCTTGCAATCGAAATTGTTGAAAAGCCATTAAAATTGTCAATAGAATGATAAAAATCATTGGGGTTTGATTCAGGCAAAACATCTTCAATTGTGCTGACCTTTCCTGTAGAAACAGGAACTTTCTTTACCAGTACACCTTTTCCGTTAAAAGTAAGAAATAACGGAATAGATTTAGGCAGGTTTTCCAGCACCAATTCATCACCTGTTACCTGCCTTTCTACAATAATCTTATTTTTCCTAAGGGTAAGGCAAACTATGTGCGCAATATATTTATGCTCCTGCGTAAAAACAATTTCAACGCCGGTAGCTTTTGATAGTTGTAGTATTTTTTGTTTAATAGTAGACCACATAATTAGTAAAAAATACTTGGTTTAATAAACACTACTGATACTGTTTTACTTGTGGTCTTGCTTCGACTGCTGAACAGCCATTTCAAAACCGGGATCCTTGCAAGGAAAGGAATGCCTGACCCTTCATCACTTTTTTCATTCCTCTCAATTCCTCCCAATACGATCATCTCTTCGTTTTTTACTCTTATTATAGATTTAAACTTACTCGTTGCTGAAGGCGGTGGCGCCGTAATTGAGGCATTCCCGATAAAATCAGTAATGTTGATATCTATATTTAATGTTACCTGCTCTTCTCCGGAAACAAAAGGCCGGATATCAATTGCCAGGTTTGCTTCAACCGGGTAAAACTGCTGTGTTACTATTGTTTGTGGATTTAGGGATCCTACCACATTTTGGGTGCTTGCTGCGTAATAACGCGTGCTGCCTATACTAAGAGTGGCAGCATGTCCGTTCAAGGTGGAGAGTTTAGGCGTTTGCCTGAGATCTATATTACTGTTATTCTCCAAAGCCTTTAAAGAAGCATAAAAGTTTGGCGTAACCCGACCGATATTAAACACATTATTTAAGCCTATACGGTCTATAAACCGGTTTACGTCACCGGAGCTAAATGTAAAATCCAATCCCCCAAGGATGGTGCCTCCGCTAACAATTGAATCTGAAACTCCCATTTTAATACCTGTTTCAATAGTCTTGCTTTTCTTTACATCCATTAGAATTACTTCAATCATAACCATAGGTACTGTTTTGTCTAATTGATAAACAAAACCTTCAATTTCTTTTATTTCAGGTTCTGACCCGCTCAGGAGAAAACTGTTAAGCTCTTTAAACTCTTTAATGTCTACATTGCCTTTAATCTGTTGCGGAATAACGGCGAGCAAAGAGTCTACAGACCGGTGTTGCAAACGTATAAGCTTATGTTTTCTTAAGCCTTCGTCGTTCCTGTCTCCAATCAAATACACATCTTTATCAACATTAAATGTATATTTTGTTCCCTGAAGGATAAAAGTCAGTACATCATTGAAAAGCATGTTCTGAACACTTGCAGTTGATACGCCTGTAATTTCTGAATACATAAAGTAATTAATACCTGCCTGTTCGGCAATGTCCCTTATCAGATCCTTTATTGGAGCGTTAACCACATTAAGATTTACAAATTTTTTTCCCGACTCAGAAGATTCAATGTTGATGGAATTCGATAGCGTGCTGCCGGGCTGACGGGTAATTGTTTTTTTTATTGAGTAGTTCGGACTTACATTTTTATTTTCACGGGTAACAATCTCTTCCCCTTCCTTAAGTGGTTCAAGTACATATACGTTATCGTTGGTTTTATTTAGTTTGAAGGAATTGGCGATAGCCAGTTTTTCAAGCACATTTTCAACGGGCATATCCTGAAAATATCCACTTACTTTTTTAAAAAAAAGCTGCGGAACCAAAACGACATTTTTATTTGTGAGCTGGGTAATCTTTTTAGCTACCTGTAAAAGGGAATCATCCTGAAGGTCCATAGTTAAATGATCCGAGTTTGGATCATATTGTATCTGGATTAATCGAGGAGGTGGCGGGAGGTTGGCCAACGGATCATTATAAGTTGAAATGGATATAATACTTCCGGTAAAGGTGAAATCAAGATTATATTGTTTTGCAGCGTACATCAGCACATTGATGACTTTTTCATCTGAAAAATAGCCTGTAATTTTTTGATTTACAGATGGATCAACATAAATGTTCAGATTATGCGTGGCAGCAAGCCCTTTTAAAAACTCCTGCAGGGAGCTATTAGAAACGGCGGTTTCTACTTTTTGATTTAATCCGGGTACATTTTGAGAAAGATCAGCAAGGCGCTGCTCGATTAAGGTAAGGCGGTTTTGCTGCTGTTGGGGCTGCGCACTGGCAAGATAATGAGACATGCTTAAGCACAACAAGAGTACTATAATATACTTTCGCATCAGGGTTTGTAGTTAATTCATAAGTAATGGGTAAATCTCTTCCAGGCTTGTTTCTCCTTTTTCAAATAGTTCAAAAGCATTATGAGATAAAGTTTTTATCCCTTTTTGTTCCAGCATTTCCGGGGTGCTGATACTTCCCGACTTTATTAATTCTGCTAATTCTTCATCAATTATAATTACTTCATATATCGCTTTTCTTTGCTTATAGCCCGTGTTGTGACATTCAGGACACCCCCTGGCGATGTATTGAGCGCTTATTGCTTTATATGGTTTAAATTTCTGAGGGTATACAATTCCGTGAGAGTCGGATTCTATTTTGCAATGCGGGCAAAGTAACCTGACAAGCCTTTGAGCAACTGCCATATTTAATGTATTAGCAATCAGAAAAGGGGGAATATTCATGTCTATCAACCTTGAAATAATTCCCCATGCTGAATTAGTATGAATAGTTGATAAAACAAGATGTCCTGTAAGCGCCGTTCGTATAGCCATATTGGCTGTGTCTACATCTCTTATTTCCCCTACCATAATAATATTGGGATCCTGCCGTAAAAATGTTCTAAGCGCTGCACTGAAGTTAAAGCCGATATTCTCCTTAAGTTGTACCTGGTTCACTCCTTCAAGTGTATATTCAATAGGGTCTTCTATGGTAGTAATATTTCTTTCATCGTTGTTCAATAACTTTAGTGTTGCATATAAAGTGGTAGTTTTGCCTGAACCTGTAGGGCCGCTGATCAAAATAATACCGCTTCTTTTTTTCGTGCTTTCCATGTACTTTTTCAGATCATCGTCAGAAAATCCCAAAGAGGTTAATTCAATATTGGCTGTATCATTATTCAGCAAACGTAATACTACCTTCTCTCCATACAGGGTAGGCAATACAGAAACCCTTATATCAAATTTCTCATCTTTAAACTCAAATAGAATTCTTCCATCCTGGGGAAGCCTTTTTTCCGCTATGTCAAGGTTGGCTATAACCTTAATTTTATTTACGAGCGAAGGGTATTGCTTTTTATCTAAAATATACCGTTGCACCAAAACGCCGTCTATTCTGATTCTCACCCTGCATTTCTCTTCGTATATTTCTACGTGGATGTCGCTGCTTTTTAATGACTTTGCTTCGGATATCAGGTGTGTTAAAAATGAATCCGCATCACCGTGGTAATATACATTTTGCTGTCTTGTGTCCTTTGTATTTTCCGGAAAGTAAATTTGAAGATTATCTTCTATTGTATTACTGTCCACGGATTCCAGTAATATTTTTTTACCCAGGAACAATTCTATTTCATCCTCAATCCTGTCTTTGTATTTTTCACGGTCTATAAAGCAATGCAAAACGCCGTTTGCATTGCCTGAAGGTATAATCCGGTAAAACCAGGCAAGTTTTGAAGAAATGGCCTGCAGGGCATTAGGATCAATTTTAAAAATGTCGGTATTTTTCATACTATCAGAAGCTTATATAGGATCCAGGAATCATCAGTTATATTTATTTGAAGTGCAGTTTTACTGGTTAGCAAGCACAGGATTAAAAAAACTGCCTGTAACCCTGCCAGTGGTATCGTAGTGAGATTTTGGGGATATAATTTCCCTTTTAGGAAAAGAAGATGCACTATTAAAGCGAAAACTAAACTCGATATAAGATAAAAGAGAAAATTAAGCGGAGAGAAAAAAAAGGCACTCATTAAAAGAAAGAAAATATCACCAGCCCCTATTTTTTTTGTAAGCGCTCTATTACTTTTCTTTTTATAGTTAAGATACAGGAACAATACAGCAAGTTGTATTGTAAGAAAGGTAAGGTTAACGGAAAAGTTTAGAAGCGCTGTTGTATAGGAATTGCTTAACATAATTGAAGAGGAAATTCCCAAAACACCCAATATGGGAAACAATACCCAGCTTACCGCGCGGTACTTATAATCTTCATACCCGATGTAAGCTGCTGTCAGTAAGATTAGCGAAAGGACAATCAAGTACATTTAGTCTGGTGTTACTTCTGTTAAATTCTTATTGTGATCAATTTCCCACACGTTAAACTTTCCATCGCCATCAAAATCTACTACTGCGGTAGCGCGAGCTCTGAACGAATTGGAGGATGCATCAATAATCTCAATCTTGTAATTGGCTTGTCCTCCCTCAGCAGAAAGCTTTTGCTGTTCAAATGAAATATCCTCTAATATGGAAGCGTATTTTGATTTTTCAAAGAAATAGTTTTTTTCAAGTGTATAAACATGCTGTAACTGAAGCTTCGCCTCTGTGCTTTTGGCTTTAGTGATCAAAGGCATAAGATTTGGCAATGCCAGCAGTACTAAAATGCCCATGATTATTAATACTACCAATATTTCTGTAAGCGTAAAAGAACTGACTCTGTAGAACTTAAGCCTGGTTGATAACTTTCTCATAGTAACGTAGGTTGATTGCATTAACTAATGTAGAAGTTTTGAATGATAAAATCAAATAGTTTACAAGTATTTATTTAGTTTCTCTTACCTGCTGTAAAACAATTTACATTTTCATTTGTTCCCCACGGCTTTGTAAACCTTAAAGATTGATCTCACTACATGATTACACTTAATGGTTTTGTAAAAAAGCGGCTAAGAAGCAACAGGGAATCCCGCATAAAGAAAAAAACTGCTTAAAAATACTTTGAACTCAAAAAAGCACTTATTTTAGTCAAAATTATTATCAACCTTAAATCTGCAAGCCTGATGAATTTTCTTCGCACTAACCTGCTTACTTTGACACTATTTGTCATTGTGCTTTTTTTTCTGTTATTTGAATTTGTCTTTTCTGCTAAAAAAATCTCTTATGTTGATTCAGGTAAGCTTCTTAATGGCTATAATGCTATGGTGCATGCCAGAAATGAATTTGAAAGCAAAAAGAAAACATGGGAGGCAAACATTGATTCCCTTACAAGGGAGGTACAGGAGTCAATGGTAAAATATGAAAAAACAGCAGTTTCCGGTTCAGAAAAAGAGCGCCAACTTAGCCGTGAGTTGATCAGCAATAAACAAAAACAGTTGTATGATTATCAAAATGCCATCAATCAAAACGCAGCACAGGAAGAGCAAAGGCTTACCCAAAGTGTTTTAACTACGGTTAATAATTATCTTTTACGATATGGGAAAAAGCATGGTTATAAAATGATTTTGGTTGCAACTAATGGAAATATAGCGTATGCGGATCCTTCAATGGATATAACGGATAAGATTGTCGAGCAACTGAACAAGGAATATACCGTAACAGCAAAATAACTATGATAATGCAGAGAGTAGCTTATCTGAATCTAATATGGATCCTGCTTTGGGGAAGTTGTAGCTCCAATAAAGATGAAGCTTTATCGAAAGCAGAATTAATACGCTATATTAATGATAAAAAAAGCGGGTTAGTGCAAGCGCATAAGGTGAATGGTATTAATGTTACACTTACGTATCAACCCTCTTCCTTTTTTGTGGCCCAGGAAATGCAAACAATGCCCGTAACGGATTCATTGCAAAAATTGACCCTTGAAAAAAAATATGATAATTACTATTATTTTCGTCTAAAGTTTTCTAAGAATGGCAGAGAGGCCATCCGGCAATTAGGAGGTTTTAACGATTATAGCAAGATGGTTCAGGTGCTTTCTTTTCAAATGAACCGGTATGTCAGCCTTATTACAAGTCCTCAACGCGATACAGTGGAGCTTAGCGACTATTTGTTTGATCAGACATACGGCATGAGCGACGGAAGTAACTTGCTCCTTTGTTTTGATAAAAATAAAATGAAGGAATCTGATTTTTTTGATATCAATATTGATGAATGTGGATTTGGAACCGGAGCGCTAAAGTTCAGGATCAGGAAAAGTGATATAGCAAAGGTGCCGAGATTGGATTATAGCAAGTCGTTGTAAAAAGTTTTATCTTGATAAATATGGCGGCACGTATAGCTTGCCGAGATAACGAATGTTGGTTTGCTTATTAACCCAATTCAAGCATCGGACAGCAATATACCTTAAAAGGGATTTACTGTCAAAACCCAAACCAACAGAAAGTGATTATATAATTTTTACAGGCGAAAAAGGAAATTTAAATGATTTATTAAAAGCATTGAGACAGGTGATTGAACACCACGAAATGTGAACTTGAAAAATAATGTGCTGTTTAAATAAAATTTGCAGATAGATTCCTTGTTTCCAGAAATGCCATTTGAAATCACTTACGGTAATACAACGCTTCGTATCCAACCTGTTGATATGGAGAACTGGCTGGCATTCCATATCATTTTCAGCAGTGAACGCAAACCCCTCCTTGTGGTCAGGGCAATGGATTTCAATTCTGGTGAATTCTGGACTTCTATTCCTGAAGGAAGGCAGAAAGAAGCTGAAGGTGTAGGCAGACTGATCGAGGATTATATAAATTTCCACGAACGAAAAGACGATTAAGAATATACCAACTCAGGCACCTCCTGATAAATTACTTCTTCATGCGGATTATCTCTTTTCAGGAAATCCTTATGCAGCGGTGTAGCCTTCATTTCGGCAGATGCTACCTGATAGTTGGCTATGTCTAATATTTCCTGATCGTTAAGGTCTTTATACAACCATGCCTCTGCTACATCTCCCGGCAATATGGTGGGCATACGTTCTTTACTGTTATGAATTTGCTTCATAAGTGTATTGGCATCAGTAGTTACAATCGCAAATGTATCGGTGGTAATGCCGGTATCCAAATTGGTATTGGGTTGCCAAATACCTGCCATATAAAATTCGGGCTGGTTGACCATCTCAATGTGGTAAGGAAATTTTTCCGGCGTTTTTAACAACTTGCCGCTCTTCCCAACTACCTGTACGTGCCGCCATTCATAAAAGCCAGCAGATGGTATCAGACAGCGCCGGTGCAATGCCGCATCCTTGTACATTTTTTCCAATAACTGTTCACTGGTGGCATTCAGCGTGGTATAGGAAGGCTTCCATTTACCTGTTGCATCCTTATAACCATATCTGAAGTTTTTTATCTTCTCTGTTGTATTTACATACGGAGGTAAAAAGCCCCACTGCATTTCCACACGCTCTGTTTCATGTGAATTGGCTTTAGGTCGTATGACCGGATAATCGCCATAGTCAAACCCTTTGTAAATTGCCATTTCATCATTAAGAAAAGCGAAACGCTTTTCCAGCGCTTTCAAGCGGATGTATTCATCCCGTGTTACTTTTATACCGTTGTAATAGCACATTTTTCAATTACTTCATTAGCAAAATTATTAAAAAATATACTTGAAAATAACGAATATCCAATACGGAATTTCTGAAAAATAGAATACAATCAGAATCGAACTGCCAAATTTAAATACCTTTTCTGAATCTATTCTTCCTCTCTGCTGTATCAATTTAATGCACAAGGCAAGGACGCAGGAAACCAATGGAAATGCAAAAAACTGAACTAACAATACCATTATAGCAGTTGGATAAAATGCCGCCCTGCTATAGAACGGATGTCCAAATTTTAGAAAAACCATTTGTAAAACTGCCATTACAGAGGCAAGCACTATTATCCTGATAATTGCTTTCCTTAACTTCTTACTTTTAGATTTTTCAATATCTACCTCAATATCCCGTAGTAAATCGGTAACAGGTCCGGTCATTGCCAAAGTTGTGTTTTACTAAAGTATTAAAATCTTTCAATTCCTGCCGCCCGAAACAATACTTTCTCACCAAACTGCTTTTTTATACTGTCTATCGCCTGGTATAGCCGGATATCTTCCTCAGTGTCATCAAACAGATTGATCTGGTAATTACCCGGAATAATGTTGGTGAAACGTATGCCTATCAAACGTACAAGAACCCTTCGCTGGTATAATTTATCAAATAGTTCACGGGCAGTTTTAAGCAGTATATGGTCAGCATTGGAATAAGGTATTGCCTTTTGTACGGTATGTGTTTCAAAGTCGGAATACCTGACTTTAACTGCCACGCAACCTGTTACCTTATTCTGGCTCCTGAGTTCAAAGGCAATTTTCTCAGTCATGCGTACCAGTTGGCTGTGCAGGAACTGAACATCAATGGTATCCTGGGAAAAAGTGTTTTCGGTTGAAATAGATTTTTGTTCACGATAAGGGATAACGGGGGATTCATCAATGCCATTGGCTTTTTTGGAAAGCTCAATACCACCTTTCCCCAAAAGGTTATGCATCATTTCAACCGGTATGTCCGCCAGTACCTTCACCGTCTCCACTCCCATTTTCAAAAGCAAAAACGCGGTTTGCTTACCCACACCGGGTATTTTAATTACACTAAGCGGCGCCAGGTATGATCTTTCATTGCCGAATGGTATCTCAATCTGCCCGTTAGGCTTTACTTCATTGGTGGCAACCTTGCTGATGAGTTTATTACTGGCAAGGGCAAAGGAAATGGGCAGACCGGTTTCTTTGGTTACTTTTTTACCAAGTTCCTTACTGAACAGCGAACAGCCAAAAAACTTGTCCATTCCCGTGAGGTCAATATAAAATTCATCAATGCTGCTTTTTTCAAACATGGGTACAGTATCGCGGATCACTTCTGTAACCAGATTGGAGTATTTACTGTACTGCTCCATATCGCCCCTAACAACAACGGCATGCTGGCATAAGCGCCTGGCTGTCTTCATGGGCATAGCACTGTGTATACCGAACTTGCGGGCTTCATAACTGCATGATGCAACTACTCCCCTGTCGCCACTACCACCAATCAATACTGGCTTCCCCTTCAGCTTTGGATTATTCAGGCATTCTACCGATACAAAAAATGTATCAAGATCCATGTGTGTAATATGCCGCTCAGATGCCAGCATAGCTTCGCATTTTATATCCCACCTTTTCCATGTAGTGCACTTCCAGACTACACACGTCAAAATCCGCTGTTACTTTTCCTTTGGCCCGGTAAAATCCGTTCCTGCTGATTGGGTAGCGCTTAAATGAATCCGGAAAATGTACCGTGTCAATCCAATCAAGCCTGGCATCTATGAAAGTTCCAAACGACATCACTTCCTGCTTCACCGTTGGTACCACTTTATAGGCAATAAAATAGATCAGCACGGTAATGGTCTTACCAATATGCTCATCCAGGTCACCGGCATATACATATTTTTCAGGATCATCATCCACCAGTGCAAAAGGATTACACAGCGGGAAGCCGAGTATTTCCAACTGATCATACAGATCATCTAAGGGATGATCCACCAGTTCGGGAAGGGTAAACTCAACCGGCTTCTCCTGGAATAAGGAAATACCTGCAGGAATATGAGTTTTATTCTTTGCCTGCAGAAAATTAGCTTCCCAAAGCAATCTTTTTTTTGATTTACCGGTGAAGCTAAAAGCGCCTACGCTTACCAGTAAGTTCAGTTGCTCCCTGGCGATGGCTGTGCGCTCGATAAAATCCTGCAGGTGCAGGTAGGGACCATTGAGCTGCCTTTCTTCCAGCACTAATTCAGCCATTGCCGTTTCCAGTCCTTTGATATGTACGAACCCACAATACACTTCATTGCCTTTTATGTTCGTATAGTAGTCGCTGTTATTTACGCAAGGCGCTTTAATATCGCCACCTGTTTTGAGCAGTTCCAAAAAATAAAGTTCACGGGGGTAGAAGCCGCCAAAGTTGTTGATCACCGCCACCATGAACTCTTTGGGATAATAGGTCTTCAGGTAAAGGCTCATATAGCTTTCTACCGCGAAGCTGGCGGAGTGTGCTTTATTAAAACTATAACCGGCAAAGCTTTCCATTTGCCGCCATACTTCAGCAGCCAATGCATCAGGGTGTCCTTTTTCTTTACAACTGGCAAAGTATTTTTCCTTGATCAACTGGAAGCGGTTGTTAGACCGGTATTTCCCACTCATAGCCCGGCGCAATACATCTGCTTCACCCAAATCAAGACCCGCAAAGTAGTGCGCCACTTTAATCACATCTTCCTGAAACACCATTACGCCAAAGGTTTCTTGCAGCAAATCCTTCATAATCGGATGCAGGTATTCAAACTTGCCGGGGTTATGGTAACGATAAATATACGCCTTCATCATACCGGATTGCGCTACGCCCGGGCGTATGATAGAACTGGCTGCTACCAGTGTGGGGTAATCATCACATTTTAATTTTTTTAGCAATTGCCGCATAGCCGGAGATTCTATATAAAAGCAACCAATGGTATTAGCGCTCCGGATTTGTGCTTTTACTTTTTCATCTTTTCGGAAGGTTTCAAAGTCATGTATATTGACATCAATGCCTTTGTTTTTCTTAATCAATTCCAGGCTTTCCTTGATATGCCCCAGCCCGCGTTGCGACAATATATCTAACTTAAATAATCCGATATTTTCCGCAACAAACATATCCAATTGGGCAGTGGGAAAACCTTTGGGCGGCATGAACACGGTCGCGTAATCATGAATGGATGATTCTGATATCAGTATTCCACCCGGATGAATGGACAGGTGATTGGGAAAGTTTTCCATTAATTTGCCATACCGCAAAATCATTTGTTTGATGCCATCATCAGGCGGGCTGCCTGTGGCAAGTCCGTCAATTTCTTCTTTGGGTAATCCAAAAACTTTACCCAATTCCCGTACAGCAGCTCTATACTGGAAAGTGCTGTACATGCCGAGCAGCACAGCCTGATTTTTACCGTATCGTTTAAGCACGTAATCAATAATATCATCTCTGTCCCGATGGCTGAAATCAATATCAAAATCGGGAGGACTGGTACGGTGGGGATTTAAGAACCGCTCAAAATATAAATTCAGTTCTATAGGATCCACATCGGTAATGCGCAGGCAGTACGCTACAATGGAATTAGCGCCACTACCCCTTCCCACATAATAAAAGCTTCGGCTTTGTGCATAGCGTATAATATCCCAGGTAATCAAAAAATATGCGTTGAAGCCAAGATCGTTAATGATCTTCAGCTCTTTTTCTACTCTTGCTTTTGCCTCTTTATTTTTTCCATACCGGTATGCCAGTCCATCCATAGCCAGCTTTTCCAGCAAATTCCTGTCATCTTCTTTTGAATAGCTGAAAGTCTTTTTGTTTTTATCGGTATGGAAATCCATAGTAATGTTACAGCTATCTATAAGCTTGTAGGTATTGGTAACGATGGATGGATATTGCTTAAAAGCATCCAGTAGGCGGGATGGAGGTACAAAATATTCCTGATCGCTACAGACGGCTTCAGCGGGTAGTTTGGTACCAACCACATTACAGTCAATTGCCCGCAATAGCTTATGCAGGTTATAATAGGCTTTGTTTTGAAAGGTAACGGGTTGGCGAATGACAAGTTTGTCACCAGCACTGTTTACGTCTATACCAAACAGTTTGTTTACTTCCCAGGGCAGAATACCAATATGTTCATTAGCAAGTAACTCCCTGAGTTCTTTCTTACCGGATGGATAAATGACATAACCATCCCACAGATCGTCAAAAAAGGGAATGTTTTCGGTATGGGTGGGGAATGGCTTTTGTTCCTGTAGATGAGAAGATAAAAATGCATTGATCCATCGAAAGCCTTTATTATTGGCGGCCAGTAATATGTACTCCAAGTTATTGCCATTGCGAATCTCCGCGCCAACCACCGGCTTAATGCCGGCTTCCCGGCAGAACTTAACGAAGTCCCAGGTGTCACATGTTGAATTGATATTAGTAAGGGCCAGGGAAGTAACACCTGCGTCCACAGCAGTATTCACCAGTTCCTGTGTGCCGAAAGTTCCATAGCGGAAGCTGAAATATGTTTTGCAGTTTAGGTACATAACAAGAGCAAGAATACAAAAATAAACTAAATAAATTAGCCAATATATGCTAATACAATTAGTATATTATATAAGATTATGGCAATGAATCGATTGCATTGTATGTCACTTCGAGTAAATGTTTTTAGAAATTCCATCCTTTTCTGTTTGGCCTAAACTTTAAGCTGGTTTTTCTTTGCCGACAGTGGATTCATTTGAATGTCGGTTGTGTAACAAGGTTTTGGTAATGCAATTACCAAAATCACAGCTTCTCTTCACTGAATCTATAATCATCGGCACACGGCTTGGATTCCAATATGTTTCGCATACAGTTAATCGTTATTGGAAAGAACATTATTTTTTTATTTGGAAAAATAAATCCCTGTGGGTACTTTCGGTATCTGGTTTGTTCACTAATGCTTCCTTGCATTTATCCATCAAAGATTTTGTAGTTAATAAAAGGAAACTTCTTCCATACCAATTATTTACCAATCCTATTACAAACCTCTTTTTGATTGTTTTATTCCGATATTTTTTAATATCCAAAGGCAGTATGTAACACCCCTAAACCTTAACGCATTTATGAATCAATTTCTTGCAATAGCCAATCGCACGCGATTTAGCAGCTTAGCCATCTTATTTTATTTATTTTCTTTGACAGCCGGTTCATTCACAGCTTTCGGCCAGGTAAGGGGGATTTATGTTGATAGCTCACCGGATGAAAAAATTTCAAAGATTAGCTTTTTCTCCCCTGCTCAGGGTTATGTTGCATTTGACAAATGGATAGGGTTCACTCAGGACAGCGGACGAACATTTACCAAAAAGTATATCACTATCAGCAATGTTAACTACAACAATTACCAGGTAAATCTCACATTTGGTTTTACGATTGAAGGAGTAAAAGCTTTTGATGCGAAAAATATTATTGTTTATGGCGACTATGGATTTGGCCCTTCTATTCTATATTCGACTGACGGCGGTGGCACTTACAAACTAATATTCCATATAGGGTATAATCCTCAAAGATATTATGCGACAGTAAGCGACATGGTGTTTCCCGGGAATGGTAATATGGGCTATGCAGTAGACCTCGGACGGATGCTAAAAACTACCGACAGGGGAAAAACGTGGAACGTTATAAGGTCCGGAACGGATGAATTCAATAGACTTACTTATACAGACACTGACAATATTTTTGCCTTTAATACTGACTACAACAAAAATAAACTATTAAAAACGAACGATGGCGGAAGTACCTGGCAGGAGATACCCACTCCAACGGGACAGATTCATTACGCTTATTTTATCACTCCTTCCAAAGGATGGATCAGTATTGAAAATGATGATAGAGGCGGCATTTATTATACCTCCAATGGTGGTGTTAGCTGGTCATTAAAAAACAACCCCGATGTCAACCCATTTACCGGCATCAACATGAAGTTTTTAAATGATAGCGTAGGCTTTGCTTTGAACGGAACTGGCATTATTTTTAAAACAATGGATGGTGGTAGCTTTTGGGAAAAACTTTCCAGAGAGAAAGCTTATTTAGCCGATGGATACAGCATGAAGGAACTCTCACTATGGGATGAAAACCAATTATGGGCAGGAGGATTACATGGGGCTTTGCTGATAAGCACCAATGGTGGTGGAACACCTATTCCGGCGGCTAATTTCATAATAGATACTACAAATAGTTATGTAACGGGCAAGGTCAACCTAAACAATCATTCTAAGCAAGGTTATACATACAAATGGTACCTGAATTCCGAGTTAATTAGCCAATCATTTAATGCAATCTACCAACATGATATCAACCGCGCATGGGACACCATCGCACTGGTTGTGTCTAACGGTATTACAGAAGATACCCTGATCCGGAATCAAAACTTTGTGATTCCGGGTGTGCCAAACCTTACTTCCTTTTCACCGTCGGCTGGAGGTTCAGGGACAGTAATCAGGATAAAAGGAAACAATTTAGAAAAAATTGTTTCGGTTAATTTTGGTAATGTTCCTGCGGCATCTTTTACTATCCTCTCGCCGTCCGACATAGAGGCCGTAGTGGGAAATGGAGCAACAGGTAGCATTATTGTGAAAGATATTTATCACACAGTTGAAATGGCAGGGTTTACGTATACTGACCTTAATGCATCGCCGGCTCCCACAATCAGTAGAGTATCCCCTGCCGCAGGGCCGGCTGGTACCCTGGTGACGATAACGGGAACGAACTTCAATTCAAATCCTGGAAACAATATTGTCTACTTTGGAGCAGTTAGAGCAAAAGTCGCCTCTGCGTCTTCCGGCCAAATAACCTGCATCGTTCCTGCAGGTACCAGTTTTGCACCGATTACACTACTTAATACCAGCACACATTTGAGCGGCGTATCCAGGACTGGCTTCCAGCTTACTTTTCCCAATGGAGGCAACTTCACATTAAACTCCTTTACTCAAAAAATAACCTACCGTCCCGAAAACAGTCAGTACCAGTTTTATCGTGTATCAGCGGCCGATGTAGACATTGATGGCAAACCGGATATCATTTCGGGCCAGCACCTTTCTCAAAGCAGCATTGTCGTTTATAGAAACACTTCAGCACCACATAGTTTTTCATTCGAAGAAAAGAAGATCATTGCCGATTCTTATGCCTTTGGGTGGGGCTTCCATCTCAATGATTTAGATGGCGATGGAAAACAGGACTTAATTGCAGCAAACAATATGGATTATGTAATTTTTGCAAGAAATAACAGTTCACCCGGCAAAATCATATTTGACCAACAAATTCATCTGCCACTCTCCACAGGTAATTACGGTAACAGCGCTCTGGCTACCGGTGATATTGATGGTGACGGACGACCTGATATTATCGCAGGCGGTGCCTTTATGTCCGTAATATACATCATACGGAACACAAGCATACCAGGAATACCATCCTTTGCTGCTGCAGAAAGCATCGATGTTTCCGCACAATCAGGTTTTATTGGAATTGGCGATCTGGATGGTGACAATAAAAATGAAATTATTTTTTGCAAAACCGACGATCCCAATGGAGTGGTTTTTTCTTACATCAAAAATACATCAACTCCCGGCAAATTCACTTTTGATGAAAGAGCTGATATTGTAGCGCATGGAACAGACAGGGGAGAAATTAACATTGTTGACTTTGACAACGATAATAAATTGGATGTTATTATTGGCACTGCTGTATTCAGAAATACAACAATCAACGGTGTAATTTCGTTTGCATCACCAGTAAATCCTGGCGGATCAAAATTAGGTGTAATAGCGGCCAATCTTAGCGGAGATGATAAGCCTGACCTTGTTTCTGCTGGCGTTTTATTCAGGAATATTTCCACTCCGGGGGAAATAGCTGCTGATCCCGGGGTGAAAACACTACTTTCCAAAGATGCGTCAAGTGCTGTAGACTTTGACCTGGATGGGCGTACAGATATTGTAAACTCGGGGGGAAATGCCATTACCATATATGGTAATAATTTTCCTTCAGAACTGTCCGAAACGATCTGCGAAGGATGGACAACCACTATTGATACTGATCTCTATGGCAGCACTTATCAATGGCAACTGGATAAGGGAGACGGCTTTAAGGAGATATCGCCAGAGGATACCAGCTATTCCGGTGCAAATACACAGTCCCTGTACTTTTACAGGGTACCTTTAACGGCCAGGGGATACAAATTAAGATGTAAGGTTGGTGCGAACTACAGCAGTGTTGTAACCATACAGGTAAGACAAAAAAGGATCCCGAACGTGAACATTACGGCAGATAAAACAAATATTTGCCACGGTACTACTGTAACCTTTATCGCCGATACTTCCGGTTTGGGTTTTGATGGCCATCTTGAATGGATGTACAATTCCAACCAACTGGACCTGGAGGATACAATATATCAACCTGATTATTTGAAGGATGGTGACCGGGTGTGGGCAGTACTCGTTTCCAGTGACTTTTGTAGTGTGGATTTGCAGCGCGATACCAGCAATGTAATTACGATGAGTGTAAAAGGAGATGAACCTGCAATAAATATTCATAGAGATAATCCCGGTATAATCTGCCCGGGCGCCGCGACAACCTTTTATGCGGAAACCTTTTATGCCGGGGACTCATATACTATACAATGGCTGCTTAACGGAACGAACGTTGGAGATAATAATGATACAATTGTACTGTACGATTTAAAAGATCTTGATGAGATACAAGCCAGTTTAACTGTTGCGGCTACATCATGTTCCGGCCAGCAGACTGTGTATAGTAGTGCGGGGCGGGTGAGTGTACACCCCGTTCGGAATCCAAATGTAGAAATCCAGGCTTCAAAAGTTCAGATATGCGTGGGAGAAACTATTACTTTTACCGCCAAAAACAAGAAATATAATGACGGCATGTATAAGTGGATGGTTGATGACAAAGAAACGGGGGGCAATAGTGATACACTGATGACAGCAGACCTGAGAGACGGTAGCAGTGTTAAGGCCATATATACTGCCGTTAATGAATGCGGGGCTCCCTTAATGTCAGAAAGTAATACCTTAACCATCAAAATTAATACTGGACTGGTTGCTTCCATTACCATTGCCTCATCCGCAACAGAGATATGTAAAGGTTCAGGCTTAACATTTACAACAACTGCAGTTAATGCTGGAGCCGTACCAAAATATACATGGTCGCTTAATGGCGAAAACATCGGAGTGAACACCGCTGAATACAGTAATAATAATTTTCAAAATAATGATGAGATCAAAGTCAGAATGAACAGTAATGCCAGCTGTGTTGATACAACTGCAGTAACTAGCAATTCTATTAGAATTAGGGTAAATGAAATCGTTAACCCCGCATTGGAGATTTACGGTGATACTTCGATAAAATCAGGTGAATCCGTTACTATTACTGCTACGCTAACAAATGCTGCAGGCCAGGATATGCTTCAGTGGCAGGAGAAAAAAACAACAGGTGTCTGGCAGGATATTTCCGGTGCGGTACAGTCAAAGTTGGTATACAAGCCTGAAACTTCAGGTGATAAAGTGAGGTGCTTTTATACCACATCAAATCCGTGCGCAGTTGTAAGTGAATTGATAAGTGGAGAACTTACATTTGTAATTTCTCCTGAACCTTCCGGTCGTGAAGTCAGTGCACGGCTTTATCCAAATCCGGCAACTAACGAATTCGTATTGGATTCACTTGACCTTTCAGAAGATTTTGTGCTTTTGGAAATTACAGGCATGAATGGCATAAGTAAGCTTGTAACTAAAAATATTAAAGGATTGACCACAGTGCGGATTCCTGTGTATATGTTAAGCAAAGGGCGATATATAGCCGTACTGGTAAAAAGTAATGGTGAACGAAGGATTGTACGATTTGTAAAACTTTAACGCGAAAGGAGGAGTCTGAAATTTTGTTCCATTCTATGGATGCTACCCTTTTGTAGCCGAATCAAATATCGGGTATGGCAAGCCGTACCCATGTATTGAGGATTGAAGATGAATAAACCTGGGATAGCTTCTACGCTTGCGTAATTTGCTTAGTCCGATCAAAGTTTCGGCCGACGCAACTGAATCATTTCAAGCTTTTCCCCTCCGCACTTCGTCCTTAATTATCTCAATGCCACAACCAATCCAAATGGAAAAGTTTTGCTTCATCTTTTTTTTGCAGGAAGCAACAAAAAGTATAATATTGAACTAACAGTCGTTAGTTTAAATATATTTCAAATGGCTATCAGCAGAAAAGTCTATACGCTTGACGAATTCACTATTCAGCAGTTAAGGAATTTCCCCAACGCCACCGGCGAGCTTTCGGGTTTGCTGAGAGATATTGGACTTGCGGCAAAAAGAGTGAACGTGGAAGTAAACAAAGCGGGGTTAGCGGATATACTTGGAGAAGTCGGCATGATGAATGTACAGGGTGAGGAAGTAAAGAAATTGGACCTGTTTGCAAACAATCAGTTTACAGGTGTTTTACAGCATGGCATCAGTTGCGCAGGCATTGCAAGCGAAGAATGGGATGACTTTGTAGCATTCGATGATGAGGTGAGCTGTCAATCCAAATACATTTGTCTATTTGATCCATTGGATGGAAGCGCTAACATTGACGTAAATGTTTCTGTAGGAACGATATTCAGTGTTTACCGTCGCCTTACAGCAAAAGGAACTGTAGTTAGGCTGGATGATTTCCTGCAACCTGGTATCCGGCAGGTAGCGGCAGGTTATATTGTTTATGGTTCATCCACCATTTTGGTGTACGCCACCCGCAGAGGCGTAAATGGATTTACATTGGATCCTTCCATAGGAGAATTTTGTCTTAGCCATCCTGATATTAAATGCCCTGCGCATGGAAAAATATATTCAGTCAACCATGGCAATTTTTATCGCTTTGACAAAAGGGTACAAAACCTTATCAAAAAATATCAATGTAATACAGCGCAGGAAGGTGGGCCATATACACAACGCTATATTGGCAGTATGGTTAGTGATATCCACCGCAATCTTCTAAAAGGGGGAATTTTTATGTATCCGGCAACAACTGATATGCCACAGGGAAAACTAAGGTTGCAGTATGAATGCAATCCTTTTGCTTTTATTGTGGAAGTGGCCGGTGGCATGGCCACGGATGGCTATAAACGCATATTAGATATTGTGCCCACCGGTCTGCATCAGCGCACCCCCTTATTTATTGGTAGCCGTAATATGATGGAAGAATGGAAATGAACAGGTGAAACCACTAATAGTTATAACAATGGTCTAACTTTTTACACTATATAATGCAATTCATCGAGGTAAACAGACCATCTATCGAATTGTATAACGGAAATACTTAGTTAAAGTAAATGCAAACCTATATTTGCATTGGTTTTTCATAGGATATTGGATTTAGAAACGGGGTGCATTTTTATGCTGCCCCTTTTTCCCAAATTAGTTGCAAATTTTATAAACATATTTTCTTAGAATCTTAAAAGACTTTAGAAAGGCAAGATTGATGGTATTCATTTCAGGTCAGATAGATTGGCTGTGCTTACTTCTGAAGAGGTTGTCAAAAGTCTGGGACAGCCTCTTTTTATTAAGTGGAAGCATTTTTTGATGATTTTCGGACATAGTTTCCTCCGGTTTATAAGCTCGCATATACGGATTTATAGAAATCATTCCGTGTGGTATTGGTTGAAGGCTTTGAAAAAATAAAAGCAAGAATTTTTGGGTTGAGACAGAACCGTGTTTGGACAAAATTAGATGTATTTCTTCAGCATCATTTGTGACGGTATGCATAGTATCACTAACAGCGGAAAGCCATTTATCGATCATCATATTGCTTCTTGATTCAAATTTGTACAGAAAAAGCCTCAAACAGGCAGATTTATGGTATTTGCAAAACAGCTTCGTCGTTTATCCATAAACCTGGGTTACTTATATTTTGAACTTCCCTGGTTTTGGTATAAAGTTCATCATGATATTACGATTACTTAAACAGTAATTATGTTTCATTGATATTTTTGGAAATGAAAATTTAATTTTATTTAGTGATTCCACAAAAGAAAGCTACCATTGCATGAACGATTATCTAATCCTCATGCCTAAAATCACCGAAGCCTATGGCAAAAACGTTTAGCTTATCATTAGAAGCCGGTGAACCATTTCAGTTTATTAACGGACTTCCTGCCGGTTACAATGGCCCGGTATTAGTGGGTGCTGCCTGCTCTTTTACGAAATCAAATCTTTCGGAATTAGTGCTGCAGGAACTCCGGGGTGAGGAGTATGATATAAGATTTATTATCGGAAAATTCCTGAAACAATTTTATGCAAAAGGAAGGATACACACCGAGGGTTTATACAGCAATCTAATGTTCAGAAGCAGTGCCCGAAAAAAAGTACTACGTCTTGGTGAAACGCATTTACGAGAGGGGCAATACAACTTTTTTTATACACAACCTTCTGAATGCAGTTCCTATTTTGAGATGGGCAAAGAATTTCGGATGATGAATATCTTTTATTCGCCCCTTCTCCTGGAAGAATTAGTACCTTTTTTCCCGGAATTAAAATCAGTAATTGGTGCTAATCCAGGGGTTCTTATCACCCAAAAACCGTTTTGGCTTCCGGTTACTATTAAAGAAATAACGAATCAGTTATTTAATTGCCCTTATGATGAAAACACCCGGCAATTTTACTTTGATTTAAAAGTGAGAGAAGTATTGTACCACATGCTTGAAAATGTATTCCGGCAGGGTATGAATAAACTGTCCTTTACTCCATGGGAAATCAATCGCATTCATGAAGCTAAAAAAATACTACTTGATCATATTGCCAGTAAGCCACCATCTATAAGAGAGTTATCCAGGCTTGTAGCACTTAATGAGTATAAACTAAAAAAGGGATTTCGTCAATATTTTAACTCCAGTATAGGCCAATGGATGCAGGAAGAAAAATTGCAGTATAGCCGGGAGCTTATTTTAAACACTAATAAACCCATCAAAGAAATATGCACGCTGGTAGGCTACCCTCTAACAACAAATTTTATTACTGCTTTCAGAAAGCGCTTTGGAGTGACTCCTGGCGAGCTGCGAAGAAAATAATCCTGATTGCAAAACTTTTTATACCTGTTGCATAGCAGTTAGTTCTGATAAAGAGCAAATGATTTTGGAAATTTACCAAACCAATTAATGCAACATGAGGTTACTGCTTAAAAATACCAGAATAGCCGATATTGTCTCCGGAATTTTCATCATCCTGTTTACTTATACCGCCGTAAACAAACTTATAGATTACCCTACATTCAGGATCGCCTTAGTGCAATCGCCTGTTCTTGTGAACTGCGCAAACTTTATGGCTGTTGCAGTTCCGGCAGTTGAATTATTGATTGTTATTTTACTCGTTTTTTCTGCTACGCGAAAAGCGGGACTATTTTTTTCTTTGATCTTAATGGTTGCATTCACCTTATACGTTAGCTACCTTATGTTCTTTGCCAGCGAACTGCCGTGCAACTGTGGAGGGATAATGAAAGCATTGACCTGGAAACAGCATTTGATAGTAAATGTTATTTTGGTTGCCCTCGCAGCATGGGCATGGTTAGTTATAAAATCAAATAAAAATATTATTGCAATAAACAGGAATAGCCGAACACCTGCATAAAATAGTAGGCGCATTTAATCAACAAAATATTTTATTATGAAAAAGTTTCGTTTTGTATTGCTGGCGTTGGCAGTGTCTGCAATAACATTTGCATTTACAGCTTCACCTGAAAAAGCGTCTTTTGCTGACGTGCATGCCTTCACTTCAACAGGCATCTATATAGACAGTGCTCCTGATGTAATGACGTTAAAGAATGATAACTGCCCAGGTTCTGATCAAGTCTTCTGCGCACAGGTTTGGACACAAAAAACTGCGCAAAATAAACCTGCAGGAACTCGCTTGCCAGACATTCTGAAACCTTAACCTTCGACTGTTACCACAAAAAGAGGCCAACTTCAGGAATGAAGTAGCCTCTTTTTTTTAGTAATACATGAGAAAAAAGCTGTTGTCAGAATAGGCATTTATAATTCGTGGCAGGCAGTTTATGGTTTTTCATTATCTTTTATAATAACAACGTCCAGCCATCTTTCCTCCATTATTACTTCAAGGTCAAAATCTTGAAGAAAGCGATTGACCTGGGTAATACTTTCAAATTTTTTGGGCAAACGGATGCTTACCCTTTCTTCGTACCCAGTTTCATCAAAAAATTGGAATGGTGACCAGGGGTATCTGCCAAAATTCAATACAGTTTCAACAGGGTATTTTAAGTATACATTTTCTAAAAAGAGGGTATCCTTTTCATAATAGGTTTCTTCCCTCCCCGCAGGTGCAGTAGATATAAATCTTTTTTTAGTGCTTATTTGCCTGAGAACAATACAGGGAACTTTCCTCTTTTCCGAATAGCTTGTAAGGTTGAAAAAGCGATCCAGCTCATCTTGCATTTCTGAACACGCTTTGGCTCTCGTAGTATCACGCCACCAGCTATCATAGCAAAATGCATTTTGTTGATTTTTAGTTTCTTTCAGGCGCTCTAAAGCGGTTTTTTCAATGATTAATCTGCTATAATTAAAACCTTTGCCCCACTGACCATAAGCCATAACGTATAAGTTCTGAAAATGAACATTTGTAGCTTGTGCTCTTAAAAATCCATTGTCAGGATGTATATACATACCGTTTGAAGCAGGCAATCCGGGTTGATGCGAGGATATGATATTGTACTTAAACATTTTATTCAGGTCAATGTTTTTTATAAGTGGGTCAAAAAGTGAGTATTCCATATTATCCTTTTTTAATGGCAGGTTAAGCTTTTCACTGGCTATCAGTGATCTTATATTTTCCCGGTTAATGGAAGTATGATCTGTAATGGCTTTGATTTTACCGTCTTTACCGATCCATATTTCGTGTGGAGCAGATGCATGCGGAAAGATCAGGTGCAGTAAAGTGTCTGCTACTACCGAAGGTAGTTTTACATGCTTTATTCTATTTATGGTATTGAATGTACGAAGTGTTTTTTCTTTAGTTTCAAATGTGACCAGCAGAATATTCAGGTCATCTTTAAACTCTTTCTGTATCGAATCAAGCTTTGGAAAACTCTCAATACAGGAAGCGCATGCAGTAAACCAAAAATCTATCAGTAGTGCCTTGCTGCCTACAAAGTCAGTTAGGCGAGCACTATCTGCTGTATAGTTAAGGATGGGCTTTACTTCAACACTAATGATAGGGTCGCCAATCTGTAAGCCTTGCGCTGTGGTTGTTGAGATTGATAAAAGCCAAACAACTACCGTAAGTACATGTTTGTCTACCTGGAACTTCGAAAACTTCATTGTAAATGTGTTTAATGTGTTAGAGATAGTTTAATAGCCCGGATTTTGAGCTAAGGAGGGGTTGCGCTGGATTTCTTCCAAAGGAATAGGAAATAGTGTGTCCGTTGGCTGCCATCCTGCTTTAATTGGCGACAGCACATCGGCAGATTTTTTTGTGCGCTTTAAATCAATCCACCGATTTCCCCATTCAGCAAAAAGTTCAATCCGTCTTTCGTGAGCCATGGCTGCAAGCAGTTCTTCGGTTGTACTTGCCGGCGTGTCAGGCAAGCCGGCACGTTTTCTTATAATATCCAGATCATTCTTTGCCTTATCAATTTTCTGCTGCCATGTAAGAGATTCTGACCTGATAAGGTATTGCTCTGCCAAACGGAAAACCATATAGTATTCTGTTACCGGCTGACCATATGCACCAATCTTATATTTGTGTGGATAGTAATAGGTTTGCCCCTGCACGGTTTTCGATGACACCCAACTGCTTTTTCTCAAATCATCAGTTTCAAATGAGCTGATCAAATAATCTGTTAAAGGGAAATTAGGAGGACCAGAAGACCAGTTTGCCGGAATAAAAGTGAGTCCCTCGGTAGTATTATACCCTCTTGTAGGCATAATTTGCCAGATGGCTTCATTACTTGTAGCCAGGAAAACATTATTGGGGTCAGGCTCAAGGGAATAATCCCCGCTGTTGATGATAGAAGATGATTCCTGCTCTGCTAATGTCCATTGACCTAATATTAAATACACTTTTGCTAATAAGGCAGTGGCTGCCCATTTGTTGGGACGCACCCGTTCATTTGTAGGATATGAAGTACCTAAAAGTGCCTGTGCATTTTTTAGGTCAGTAATAATTTGTCCGTACACGGTGGTAGTTGCTGTTCTTGCCGCTTTCTGATTCTCCTGGTAATCTGTTTTTAGCAATAACGGGACATCACCAAACAAGTTGACGAAATAATAATAAATAAACGCCCTGCATAAATATACTTCGCCAAGCAACTGATCCCTGACCTGTACCGGCAGATATGTGTTATTCTCAAGCCCCTCGGTGCAGGCGTTGGCGTGATAGATAAGGTTAAATCCTTTCTGCCAAAAATCATTTTTAAGTACCGAATTGCCCGGAGATATTGCGTTGCTTGCAAATTCAGCCAAGGTTGTGCTTGTTGTATTTGAACTATACAGCTCATCAGAAGTTAATCCTGTATATACAGTTACTCCGCCGGAGGATATAACAGGGAGTGTTACCAGCATATTTGTATATATTCCTGTAACTGCTGATGTTGCAGTTTCCACATCTGTAAAAACAACCTCGGCGCTTAGCTTGTCAATAGGCGGTTCTACTTCAATAAATTTCCTGCAGGAAGATGTTGTAAGTAAAAGGAATAGTAATGGCATAATGTGTTTAATATACTTCATTTTGGCTTGGCTTAAAATTTCAAATTAATGCCCACTGCTATTGTTCGTAGTGTGGGCAAAGCATAGTAATTCTGTGTTTCGGGATCAGTCCCCCTATACCCGGAAATAGTGAAAAGGTTTTGCGCTGATACGAAAATTTTTGAATTGTAGGTTTTTATAACCTTAAATATGATTGCTGGCAACTGCCATGCGACAGACGCCGTTTTTAACCTTATAAATGAAGCATCGCTGTAAACCCCGTTTGAATATCTGAGCAGCTCCTTAGCTGCATACACTTCATTATATGTGATCGTCGTGAATTTTTGAATTACTGTTACATCACCCGGCTTTTGCCAGCGGTCAAGCACATATTTAGGTTGGTTTATGGGGAAGCCTGGAATAGGGAAATTGCTGTAGATTGAATACAGGTAATTTAGGCCTGTCTGCTTTTTAAAGTCAACAAAAAAATCCAGCTCAATTTTTTTGAATGTAAGCGTATTCCTGATACCGCCGTAATAGCTGGGGTCAGTATTTCCTTTAACGATAAAGTCTTTCGGAATTGAAACAATATTATCCTTATCAATATCTTCAAACTCAAAAACTCCTGTTGCAGGGTTGGTGCGCAACGAATTGAGCTTGTATATTACATTTAACGATTTCCCTTCAACGTAAGTAGTCGAGTATCCGGATGAGCTTAACCCATTGAATCGAACTAATTTGTTGGAAGGGATACTGATATTGGCTGAAACTGACCAGTTGAATTTTTTTGATTGAATGGGTATTGCTGTAAGTTGAAACTCAAAGCCGTCATTCTGCACAAGTGCAGGAAAATTGCTTATAATAGTGCCAAAACCAGTTTGGAAGGCGAGACCATATTCAACCAGTTGATTGCCGCTTCTGTTATTAAAGTAGACGGAAGAAAGATAAATACGATCTTTAAGGAAACCAAGCTCCAATGCAGCTTCAAATTTCCTATTTATTTCCCAACTATAAAGAGGATTAAATAAAGCTGACGGGTAAAGGGTAGATGCGCCCTGGTAGGTATAATAGTTAATTGTCCATGCATCTAAATACCGATAATTCCCGATCTGGTCATTTCCGGTTAACCCATAGCTTGTACGTATTTTGCCATAGCTGATAAAAGGCAATAATTTTTGCATGAATTTTTCTTCCTGAAAGAACCACGCTAACCCAACGGCACCAAAATTTGCAAAGCGCTTACCTGGTCCAAATCTGCTGGAGCCATCTCTTCTGCCAGTCAGGTTCAGTATGTATTTCTGATTCCAATTATAGTTTATCCTGCCGAACAATGCCGCATATTTATAATCGGAGAAAATATTATTAGTATAGGTTAAAGTAGCGGCGCTGAGCGAATTTAACAGGTTGTCGCTTTTATATCCTTGTGCATCAACCGAGAGCGCATTTTGCTTGTTTTGTGAAAAGGTGGATCCGATAAGAATATCCAATCTTCCTTTTCCCACCAACCTTTCATATTCCGCATGTGGCTCAATTATCCAGCTTTTGTAAACGTTGTCAGAAACGCTCAGGCTGCCTGTAGGGTTATAAATTGGTATTTGTGCTGAAATGGGGACGGTAGACTTTTCTGATACCTGCATCAAATTATAGCCAAAACTGCTGCGAATAGATAAACCTTTTACAATCCTGTATTCTACCTGGAGGTTGCTGAGAAGATTATCTGTTACGGAGGCATATTTGAAGTGCAGGTATGCAGCAGGGTTATCAAAATAATACCCTCCTTCTTCCCAGTTCAATTTTCCATCAGCAGTGTAAAGCTGAGGTGCGTTAGGGGGGATGGAAAGAAAAGATGAAATTGATGCATTGATAAGATTGTTCTTTGCACTTGAAAAGCCGGAGGCCAACCTGACAGAGAACTTATTATCGTTGGTAGAATAGCTGATATTATTAGTGAAAGATATTTTGTTTGTACCCATATTCCCGGGAAATACAGTGCCTTCTTTATTATAGCCGGCACTTAAAAAAAGCTGGATATTTTCATTGCCGCCGGAAAGCCCGACCTGCCCATTATATGTACGGGAGGTATTGCCGAGCATAGCCTTACTGAAATTATTATTCCTTGTAGTATCCCATATAAGCAGATCTGGGGCATAGCCTTGCGATGACGGATCAGTTGATTCTGTAAAACCATCATTCGCAAGAGCTTCTCTGCGCATTTCAATATATTCAGCAGTATTCAGCATTTCAGGCAATTTTGGAACTTTGCTCCATCCCGTGTAAAAATTCGCAAACACTCTCATCTTTCCTACAGTTCCCTTTTTTGTTGTTATTAATACAACGCCGTTGGCGCCCCTGCTGCCATATATCGCGGTTGCATCGGCGTCTTTTAGTATTTCTATGCTTTCTATATCCAATGGGTTGATATTGGCAATAGGACTAAGTCCTGATGTACCGCTACTGGTAGTAAGAATTGAATATTGGATATTGATGGGTTGATTATTCGCAGCAAGTGGTACGCCATCTACTATGATCAGGGGTTCGGAGCCCTGGTTAAGGGAATTCTGCCCCCGCACCTGGATTTTTATACTTCCTCCCGGCATTCCACTTGACTGAGTAACTACCAACCCCGGCACTTTTCCATGCAATGCCGCAAGAGGATCCAGGACGGGTTGCTGCGATATTTCCTTACTATTTACTTTCCCAATATTTCCTGTATTCAGGCGCCGCGTTGTTTTACCATAAGCCATTATCACCGTTTCGTCTAACACGCCCACTACCAACTTCATTGTTATATTATAAAACGCCTTTTTGCCAATTGCAATTTCTACCTTTCCGTAACCCACAGAAGTAAATTCAAGAATGTCGTTTTCCAAAACAGCTTTTAATGTGAATTCTCCCTTTTCATTGGTAAAAGTGGATTTCTTAGATTTGACAGCAGTTACTGTTATCCTAAGCAATGCATTGCCATTTTCGTCAACAACTTTACCGGAAACATCTATTGTTTGATCGGGTTTTGTTTCTTCTCTGTCGGGTTTATCGAGCACAACTACATATTTGTCTTCAATAGTGTAAGACAATGGCTGGTTCACAAAACAATAATCCAGGGCTTCTTCAACAGTTGCGTCTTTTAACTGTAGGGTAACCGGAAGTGCATGCTTTATCTGCACTCTTGTATAGATAAATGAATAGCCGGTTTGCCTTTTTATTTCTTTCAGGGCTTTTTCCAGGGGCTCATTGCGAAGTTCAAGAGTAACGGTTTGACCGTAACCACGGGCGGTAGCCTGGAGGCAGCCCAGCAGCGTTAACAGAAGTAAGAGCCTCATAGTCAGTAGGGTTAAATACTTCCTGAGGGAAATGCGTATTTGCATACTTTTGCCATGTTTGGGTTTTTAAATACAGTTTGTTTGCGCAAGGTGTTATTTTGGGTTGACCCAAACATTCGCCGGAGGTGCTCTAACACTTCCGGTTTTTTGTTTGGTCCCCTCTCCTATTTTTATCCGTCAGGGCGATACATAGATGATATTATTTTCGGTTTTAAATTTTACGTATCCGTTTAATTGCAAAAGGTGAAGCAGTTTTTCCAATGGTTCAGATCTTTTTATGGTGGCATTGAACTGATGTTTAATGGAACCCTCGTAAACAATTTTTGCGTTATACCATCGGGCTACCTGACTCATTATTCTTTCAATCGGCGCGTCATGAAATACAAATAACCCATTCTTCCAGCCGGTGATTTCTTCTATATCAACGTTAGCAATGGTGGTCATTTCATTTCCGTGGATCAATGCCTGCATTCCAGGTGTCAACACTTTTTCATTACCATAGTTTTGTACAAGCACCTTGCCTTCCACCAGTGTTACAGCTTTCCTATCCTCTTCAGGGTATGCCTTCACGTTAAAATGGGTGCCTAAAACAGACACGGTATCATCGTTACCGAGAACAACTATAAAGGGTGCTTTCGCGTTAGGCGATACTTCAAAATATGCTTCACCCGATAGCTCTACCTTACGCTCTTTGCCAGAAAAGACTGCCGGATAGCGTAAAACACTTTGGGCATTCATCCATACTTTGCTGTTATCATCCAGCGTTAACAGGAACTGTCCGCCGGCAGGAATAGACAGTGTATGCATACCTATTGTACTACTATGCGCCGCACTCTTCTGATACACCAAATTATTGCCATTTTTTTTTGAAATGTTTAAAGCTTCACTATTTGAAAGAACTCCGTTTTGTGCATTGGCAAGGTCAATAACCGAGCCATCTGGTAAAGTAAGCGTAGCCTTATTGCCGCCGGGTTGCAGTAAATCGCTTTTAACCGATTGCTGCTTTGTATTTTGGGAGGAAGATGTATTGGTTAAACGCCATATAAAAAACACACACAATAATAATATTGCCGTTGCGGCTGCAGAC
Source organism: Agriterribacter sp. (assembly GCF_035445465.1). Lineage (NCBI taxonomy): Bacteria > Pseudomonadati > Bacteroidota > Chitinophagia > Chitinophagales > Chitinophagaceae > Agriterribacter > Agriterribacter sp. The sequence continues at coordinate 52,101 of NZ_DAOMQT010000017.1, read as the reverse complement.
ATCCATACCAAACTGATCTTCCTCCTCTGTTTTGGTTTTTCAAATCTACCCTCTTGTTGTAAGTTCTGAAATATTTGCTCAGACTGTATTTTCTCCATCATGCTCAGGTTTGCTTCAATATTTCTTTCATCGGTAAGGTCTTCAAATAATTTCATGTTTTTATCACTCGCATTCACCCAATCATCCAGCTCCTGATGCTCTGCACGGGTGAGTGTGTTGCGGATATATCCGGCGATAAGGTAGGCCACGCGATAAGCTTCCTTATCCATTTGGCTGTATGGATTATTATTCATACCATTAAATTAGCGCATGCTTCTTATAAGAAAGTATGCAGGTGGAGAAATACCCTACAAAGTTGAAAAGAAAATTTTTCCCAACAGGCATAAAACCCCCAAAAAGCCGGGGCGCATAATTTTTTGAAGGGCTTTGATACCCCTGAGTTTTTGGGTTTGCACAGTATGAGGATGAAGATTCAGTTCCCGTGCAATTTGGCCTGTGGTTTTCCCCTCTAAGTAATACATCGCAATTACTCTTTTATTACCCGGAGAAAGTTTTTGTAACGCGGAATACAATAGCCGGCAGGTCTCTGCCCGAACCAGGAAACTGAAAGGGGTATCGCTCTCCGGTGTATCGTATGCGGAAGCAGGGTCAAGCTGAAGATAGCGCTTTTGCTTTTGAACGGCTCTGAAACTATCTCTGCGCACTATGGTGTATAAATACGCCTTTATTCCATCGAAACTATTGAATTTAAAATGTTTTTGCCAGGTTTTTACAAATGCTTCCGAAGCTATATCCTGGGAAAGTGGCAGATTGTTTACCCATTGATTGGCATAATGGGTAAGTGCAGGATGAAGTTCCTTGAAAAAGAAGGAGAGCGCCCTTTCATCGCCATTTTGAAAGGCGATAGCATACTCATCGGGATGGTATAACGCTGAATGGCGCACCTGCAGCTCATTTTAATCATTATTAAAAAATCTTGCAGTGGAGCAGCAGGCAAAAAAATGGCATGGAACTCCACAAATTGGCTTGGAGGCCCTCGGAGAGCCCTTGAACACAATAAGGGAGCCCACGCCTGAACGTGAGCCCTTGCTTATCATCTCGTGTTCAATGAAAATTTCCGAGGTTTCCAAGTCGAGACTTAAAGCGAAAGCTTCAGATAAGTTTCCTTATGAAGGATTCGCAAATTTCTAACTGCAATATAAGATATTTCCCTATACCAGTGTATTGAAGATAAGTAATTTCTTTTACGTCCTTGCACATATCAAATGGCAAGGAAGATTATTAAGTCAAAAATTGACCTTTATATTATAGAGCAGGTCAAACACAGAAGGCAAAAAGATGATTTGCAGCAGGATGATGTTGCTATACATTTAAATGTCTCTCCCGGTTTCATAAGTCATGTTGAAAGCCCTTTCCAGAGAGCAAAATACAACGCTCAGCACATAAATGAATTAGCCAAATTGTTTAAATGTTCCCCAAAAGATTTTATGCCGGATAAGCCGTTATAACCTTGTCAATTTAACTATAAGCCCCGGACAAGAATGCCCGGGGCTTTTGCTAACCTATGAAAAACACCGTTGACAAGATAATAAATAAACTTTTATTTTTCTAAAACCTGCTTCAAAAAATTCAGTTGTCGCTTTTCCAACCTGGGTAAAAAGATTTACAAAGAATACCGGGTATGTGTAAACAATAAAAATTTGTAATTTAAACCTGGCTTCTCCATCGTTGTTGTAATGAAGCAAAGGTAAAATCATAACACCCATGATTGTGAAGTTCATTACTGCCAGGTATCATGAAAAAAAGGATAAGTTATTCAACCAAATTTTCATATACAGAATATGCTGTATTATATGAGTGGAGATTTAGAGCGGGAGTAAGTTGTAATGTATGCTTTAATCTTCTGAAAAGTTTCCCGTATTTCGCTTTTTAATCTGCATCGCTACCCACCATTTCCAGCAGTCCTCCATTACCTGATTGTAATCCCCGCTTTCAAACATCTCAAGGATCATGATCTCCACCCAATAGTAATGCCCATCATTTTCAGCATCTACAAAATCATAAATTTTTACTGGACATTCGGTATCACCCTTATGCGCATCATTTATGTTTAGGTCACTAATAAGTATGTGACAATGCGGCGATTCAATATGCATAACATCTATTAGCCCAGATTCCGGATCCTTACCAGGTATGATGTCAAATTTTTTCATTTAAAGTTTCTTTTAGTAGTACATGGTTATAGTAATACCCCTCTAATGCATTCAGTGAATTGTGGCCGCGCTATATCTTCAAGTGCGATTCTACATGCAGCTTCAAAATTGTTATAAATCCATCTTTTGTTTTGAAGCCGGTCGACAGATTTACATCTTTACAATATCACTCTCTGTCTATAATGTTTTCTGTAGCGATCATATTGCGAAAATCGCCAAAAGAAAAGGGGCACCGTAAAAACAGACCCCTTATTAGTTTCAACCCTAAACCCTTGGGAAAGTTAGGCAAGTTAGTTTTATAATGCCGGCTTTAAAAATTTTATTTAGCTGTTTTATGATTTTTATTCAAATATTCAAAGGGCATTTTTAACCTTAGGGAATACAAATAAGAGCCAGGATGCCATTCCGGAAGGATTGACTGCTGCAAACCTGGATTAAAATCCAATATATAAAAAGTGCTTTATATTTCCTCACCTGCAATCGCTTCACTAATTGCCCGGATTAAATTATTTGCTTCTCCGGTGAAAAGACAAACCCATTTATCCAAGGCTTTTGTTTCTGCATTAACCAGCAGATTATGCAAAAAGTATAGATTCCAGACCATCTTGACTCATGTTACAGACGGACACCAAACAATACCGTAAAAGCAAAATACAGAAATGCCAGTGGTACTGTGACAGGTAGTTGGATGCAATCATAAATATTTTTTCGGTGTCCGATGTCGGGTGCAAAAACGGTAAAGATATTATCGCTGATATTAGGCGGAGAGCAAGATTGGTAGTTTAATTCTGTCCCAACCTGGCTTTTCCCTCCTTCTTCACCCATGATTTCGCGTGTAACAATCCTCCTGGCTATTTTAATAATACCTATGAAGCATGCAAACTCAAGGATCCTTTTTTCGGTTTTATCTGAATGCCGGTAAGGAAAACCGAGGTTTCGGAAAATGAGCGGTAGGTTTGAATTCGTTAATCATTGGCGTTAGTTGTTGGGTGCATAGGTTTGTATTTTGAAATCACCAAAAACAAAACAACGTTTTTTATACCGTTTTTAAACGGTATTTTTTTATTGTTAAACAACGGGTACCCGCTACCGTTAAAACAACGTTTTTTTAATGTTTTTAAACGGTAGCAAAAAATTAAACGCATTAATTATCAATAGATTCAACTTTTCCATTCCGGAAAATAGATTGAATATTGACGGATGTTATTTTGTTATGTCGGGTTTTCGGCGATGTTTGTGCAGTACAATTATGTACAACCCTAACAACCCTGGCTGCAATGAAATCTATCTTAACCTTCATATTGGTTATGCTAATCATTAGTGTACACGCACAGCATGTTGGTTCCGACAGCCTTGTTCAAATACCAGGTAAATACCTCAGCAGTGTTGATAAAAAAATCAGCGGCTTAGATAAACAACTCACCCGCCAGTCCGAAAAATATTTAAACAGCTTATCCAAACAGGAAGAAAAGATCCGCAGGAAACTGGCAAAATTAGATTCAGCAAAACCGGCTGAGCTGTTTGGCGATACTAAAAAAACCTACGAGCAGCTCTCCCAAAAGCTGGCTGCCACCAACGGCAAAATGGATAAAGCCTTTAGCGGTCAATACCTTCCTTACTTAGACTCCCTGCAAGGTTCTCTTGGCTTTTTAAAAGATGCAAAGAACATTGTCTCCAAATCAAAAGATATTCAGCAAAAGCTCGGCAGTTCCCTGCAGCAGGTAAAGCAACTGCAAAACAAATTGCAGCAGGCAGATGAGATAAAACACTATGTGCAGCAACGCCAGGAGCAACTCAAAACACTGTTGAGCAGCTATACCAACCTGCCTAAAAGCATTACCAAACATCTCGGCAAATACCAGCAGGACGTATACTACTACGGCAGACAGGTACAGGAATATAAAGAAACTTTGAATGATCCTGATAAACTGTTTAAAAAAGTATTGGCTACGCTTCAAACTTTGCCAGCTTTTAAAAAGTTTATGCAAAAATATTCCATGCTGGCTCAACTTTTCCCCACGCCGGAAAACTACGGCACACCACAGGCATTAGCAGGATTGCAAACAAGGGCGAATGTACAGCAGGTATTGCAGCAACGGGTAGGAATACCTGCAACTAGTGGAGCTAATGCTAACCCCGACCAATACCTGCAACAGCAGATGCAACAGGCGCAGGGTGAGTTGTCAAAAATAAAAGACAAGCTTAACCAGTTGGGCAATGGTAGCAGCGGCAGCAGCGATATGGTAATGCCGGAGCACTTTACACCGAACTCCAATAAAACAAAGTCTCTCTGGAAACGAATTCAACTTGGAACCAATTTTCAGACACAGCGCTCCAATAACTACTGGCCTACCACTACCGATATAGCGGTAACAGCCGCCTACAAGGCAAATGACAAAACAAATATTGGAATTGGACTGGCTGGGAAAATGGGTTGGGGCCAAAGCTGGAAACATATCAAAATCACCGGGCAGGGTGCTGGCATGCGTGCCTTTGTAGAATGGAAGGTGCCCAACCTGTTTGGCAGCAACAGTAAATTAATCAGCAGCCTGTGGTTAACCTCTGGCGCTGAGATGAACTACAACCGAACGGTAGAAAGTCTGGCGGTATTTAAAAATTATAGCAACTGGAACAAAAGCGCATTGGCAGGCATCAGCAAAAAGTACAGTATGAGCTCTCCATTGAAGAAGGGCAAGAAGATAGTGGGATCCATGCAGGTGCAGTATGATTTTTTACACAAACAACATATACCGCCTACACCGGCTTTTGTGTGGAGAGTGGGATATAATTTTTAACAACCAAATGATTAAATTTTAAATAGTAAAAACATGAAAGTTTTACAACGCCAATCTATCAGAAATATAATCCTGCTTTCTGTTATTTTCTGTATATCAGCTGGAGTATCAGCACAAACGAATACTTTTCCTTCTTCCGGCAATGTGGGTATTGGAACAACAACGCCGAGAGCTAAATTGGAAGTAACGGGTAATGGAAGGTTTTCTTCATCTGCCTCCGGTTCTTCCTTCATCATTGATATTTCAGGATTTCCTACTGATAATAATTATTCAAATGCCCAAATAATAGCCGGAGCAAGCGGTGGAGCCGGATATCTGAAAACCAAATTGGATAACTGGGGTGGCTATTTTAGCTGGGTAACAAATTCTTCATCTGGCGAAAGGGAAGTGATGAAAATAGATGCGACCAGTGGTAATGTGGGCATTGGTACATCAAGTCCGCAGGCTAAGCTTGCGGTGAATGGCAATATTTTTTCTCAAAAAATAAAAGTAATAGCATCCGGCTGGCCTGATTATGTTTTCTCTCCTCAATACAGGTTGCCCGGCCTGTGGGAAGTTGAAGACTTTATTAAATCCAACGGACATCTGCCCGACATTCCTTCCGCCGTTGAAGTAGAAGAAAACGGCTTGGATTTGGGTGATAACCAGGCGTTATTGCTTAAAAAAATTGAGGAGCTAACTCTTTACATTATCGAGTTGAACAAAAAAGTAGAACGGCTTGAAAAAGAAAAGTAAAGAAAAAAATCGGTGACAGCAACAGGGGTGATTTAGTCTGACTTATAATAGCTCTTTTTTCAATCATACAAAAACAATGGATTTATTAAACCAATTTTTGCTTCTTATGAAACCTTTTATAAAACAAGTCATGATATGCCTGTTGTTAACAGGTGCAGTTAAATTTTCAGTTGCTCAAATAACTACGGTTGCAAACGGGTTAACGCAATCCGGTAACCAGGCAAAATTTGGGGGGACGCTCACAGAAAATACAGATCTGGATGTTGGCACCAGCTTCTATCTTAACATAAAAAAATCCGCTGCTAATTATCTCAGCATCCTCAATAACGGTAACATTGGGATAGGTACCAATGCCCCATCCAAAAAATTAGATATACTGGGAAATGTTGTGATGCTTACAGGCATTCATCGCTTTTATCTTAATGAAGCCGCCACGTTTGATCCTACACAGGCTGGAATACGAAACAATGCAGGGCATATAGTAATCAATGCAAAGGAAGGAGGAGTAATTTATTTGAACCGCGATGTGAGAGGTGATGTCAGGATCCAAAGCTATAACGGAGGGGTGGATGCCATAGATGTGGCTATTTTTCGTGGAGAGGGGAAAGTAGGGATAGGAACACTTAACACCTCAGATCCCGGCTACCGGTTATTCGTAGAAACGGGTATACGCACAAGAAAAATCAAAGTGGATCAGTCGGCTTGGCCGGACTACGTGTTTGATCAGAAATACAGGCTGCCCTCATTAGCCGAAGTTGAACAATTTATAAAGGAGCACCAGCATCTGCCGGATATCCCCTCTGCCACCGAAGTAGAACAGAATGGTCTGGACCTGGGTGAAAACCAGGCTTTATTACTTAAGAAAATTGAAGAGCTGACTTTATATGTTATTGATCTGAAAAAGGAGAATGAATCAATGATTGAAAGGCAGGCCAAACTGGAAATGGAGATCAGGCAGCTGAGAAAATAGCAAAAGCAGTGTTATATCAGAGAGCATTAGCCGGATTTTAAAAAAATTAAATTCAATAAGGTATTGCGGTGCATTGAATGCAATGTAAAAAGAAATAAATTAAAAAGAGATGATATTTTTTATCAAAAAAAAACAATCAAAAATCTTCATGAATACATTTTTTCACAGTGGAAAAAGGTTGCTGTGGATCTGTATGTTCTTCAGTCTAACCAAAGGATATAACCAGACAGGACACGAAGTCTTGCAGAAGCAAGATTTCAATTTTGGTGGAAATCTTATGTCTCCTCAGGCATTTAGTTTTACAAAATACGGAGGGCACAAGGTAAGCTTATCTACCGGACAGATTTGGGTTGATATTCCCATATATTCATATAATGATAATAATTTTAATATCCCCGTCTACATTGCATACAATTCACCTGGTTTTATGCCAAATCAAAGAGAAGGTATTGTGGGGCTTGGGTGGTCATTAAACGCAGGAGGAGCTATTACGAGAGTTGTTAATGGTGTTCCTGATGATTCATATAATTTTCAAGATATCGGTGGGTATTATCAGCTTAATGGATTGTTGTATGGAATTAAGAACAATTTAGCAATAAAAACAACTAGTAAGTCAAACATATTTAATTTGTCTGCAGGAAGTGTTTCCCAAAATTTATATTGGAATATTGGCACATGTGAAGCTGAACCAGATCTTTTTAGTTTTAATGTTCCCGGTTTAAGTGGCAAATTTTATATAGAAAACAATGGAGAAGTTCGAACAATTGGCAATAAACCCTTCAAGATTGACCTTTCCGGAGTCGGAATTCAATTGATGCGGGACATCGCTACAAGCGAAGTTGAGAACTCTTCTATTTCTATTATTACCGATGACGGATATAAATACGATTTCGGTGGTAATACTTCTTTTTTGGAAGTAGCTTTTAATCTATATCCCTCAAATGAAGTATTTAATCCCGTTATTAACTCTTGGCATTTAAAGAAAATTACTGCTCCCAATGGGCAAATTGTTGAGTATAAATACAAGCCATTTAATTCAGATTTACATCAGGAAAATGGGCCCAATGATGGTTTTCACTATTTATTTAACGTTAACCACATAAGGAATTCCCGAGCGGATGAGTACGCTTATGCTGGTGGCGCGTACGTGGCGGGCAGTAGTGCTTCAGTTACAACCTCGAAATCAGTTACCAAAACGATTTATCTTGAAGAAATTCTCGTGAACAACAGGGCTTCTATAAAATTTGATTATGTACAAAATGAGAACAAATTTTATCAGGACCCCGATAATGTTAATAATGATTTCAATCAATATAATTTACGTATTAAGAAGATAGCAATTAGGGACTATAAATTGAATACGCGAAAAGAATTTCAATTTGATTATGCGTATTTAGGCGGAACTGAGAGTAGACTATTTTTAACTTCTCTTACTGAATCTGGAAAAGCACCTTTTACTTTTAATTATTACAATACTTCTAATCTACCCTCTCCATTAACCGGCTCCATCGATCATTGGGGATTTTGGAATGGTAGTAATAATACTTATCAGGCGGTTATTCCACAAATCGATTATAGTGTTAATGGTGACGAGACCATAACAGATAATAAGCGCGATCCAGATACTACAAAGTGCAAGACAGCAATGCTTGAGCAGATCACATATCCTACTTCGGGATATTCAAAGTTTGATTACCAAGCGCATGAATATCATTGGCGATTAGAACGAAAGAACGACTTTAATTTTTTGCCCAATCTTTATGAGGTATCAGGCAATACTGGAGGAGCGAGAATTGCAAGAATAGAAGAATATGATGGAATTAAGGTCAGTAATGTGAGGGAATTTATATACAAAAAAGATTATCCTGCTGGTAATATTTCAAGTGGTGTTTTGTTGCAGTGGCCTCGATATTTATTTTATTGGGAGAATGTTGTCCCTGGCACAGCTACAACCAAGCACTTAAGAATAAGAAGTACTAGTTTCAACAATACATATTCAGGTAATGAACATTATATACAGTACTCGGAAGTTACCGAAAAAATGGTGGAAAATGGTTATACTAACTACCTGTTTACAGACTATATTTCAAATCCAGATGAAAATAGCTACAACACGATTAAACTCGATCCAACATTATTTGATGGCATTACAAATAAGCATCTACATAATAGTTATGTAGGCATTTATTTTAACGATAAATCCTTTGAGCGTGGTATTCAGAAAAGCGTAAGATATTTTAAATATGACGAAAATGACGACCCGGTACTTATTAAAGAAACTAAAACAAACTTATTTACCAGTTCGTCAGATTTCCCCGATTTTCATATTGCAGGAGCGCACATGACCGGAGGAATAGTACAATCATTCAAAAAATATTATTATCCGTTTCTTCCAAAGCAAGTTGAGGAGACGACGTATAGTCTTTCAGGAGGAGTTTCAAATACGGTAGTACACGATTATCACTATAATGGTAGTGGATATCTTGTAAGGCATACGACTACGGGCAGTAATGGTGTTCCTGTGAGTAGTATGGCATTGTATCCGGAAGACTTTCCTGCGGGGACTATTTTTCTTGATGATATGAAAAACAATAACTTACTAAAGTTTCCTATCGAAAGGGTGAAGTATAATGAAACTAATGGAACAAAGTACATATTATCTGGTCAGATTGTGAAATACAAGGAATCAGGTAAAGGGCAAATTGATGAAGTAATGGATATGGAAAATCCAGGGAAAATTCCAATGACCAATTTTAAATTTAGCAACAGATCCACTGGCATTTTACCTCCGGCCGGAAGTTCTACAGGTTTTTCACCAGATAGTAAGTATCACGCGAATTTGATTATAGACTCGTATGATGACGCGGGCAATCCCAACGAACAACATAAAGTCAATGACATATCACATTCATTTATTTGGGACTATCACTCAAGATATTTAGTTGCTGAAGCAACCAACGCCTCCCAATCAGACATTGCCTATACCTCGTTCGAGTCGGATGGCAAAGGTAACTGGACTTTTAGTGGCACTCCATTTAGGGAGCTATTAGCACCTACCGGAAAAAAAGCGTATGATATTTCTTCAGGCTACATTACCAGATCAGTCAACAGTGCAACAACTTATATTATTTCTTACTGGAGACCAACAAGTTTATCTGCACTCAGCATTGCAGGAACTATAAGTGGTTATCCCATCAGCGGCAGAACGGTAAATGGCTGGAAGTATTATGAGCATAAGGTCAGCGGTCAAAATGTCGCCACTATCAGCGGAAGCGGAAGCATTGATGAGCTCCGCCTTTATCCTGTCACTGCCCAGATGACCACCTACACCTATGAACCTTTGATTGGCATGACCAGCCAGTGTGACGCCAGCAACCGTATTACTTATTATGAATATGACGGTTTTGGCAGGCTTGCACTTGTAAAAGACCAGAGTAAAAATGTTCTCAAAAAGTTATGTTACAATTATGCAGGTCAGCCCGAGGACTGTCTGACTTATTACTATAATGAAGAGAAGAGCGGCAGCTTCGCTCGTGATTGTGGAGCAGGTTATAATGGCTCTTCGGTAATATATACTGTTGCGGCCAATAGCTACAACTCAACAATAAGCCAGGAAGCTGCTGATCTGTTGGCTCAGAACGATGTGGATGCAAACGGGCAGGCATATGCTAATACCAATGGAACCTGCCAGCGTATTCCTATAGCTGTAACGCTCAAAAACTCAGGTGAGCAGGGACAGCAGACCTTTTATGTAAACTTTACAGCTAACGAGGTAAGTTCTCATTTCGGTTTCATTAATAAAACAATAGCTTCTGGTGCCAGTTACACTAATAACGTATATTGGGGAACCTACGATATTGAAATAGAGGTCAAGTCCGGTGATAATCTTAAGTTTAGTTTGAACGGTCAGGTAAAGACAGGGAGCATTGTAACTTACATCAATGTAAGTATTACTGATGCGATGACAATCTATGCGGGGGTATATCAAAATACCACGCAAAATGTAAATTATACCCGTAATGACTGTCCTCCAAATAACACACCGTCCACGGTGGTTTATGTGGTTGCCCCTAACATTTACACTTCCTTTATTTCACAGGCGGATGCCAATACCCAGGCAATCTCACAAACAGCGTCTGCCGGACAGTTGTATGCCAATGCCAACGGCACCTGCCTGCCTCCAATACCTCCGACGACGGATATTGTTTACACCAACCAGATGCCCAAAACGATAACCCTCAAGTTGACCAATACCCTGACGGGCATCCTGTACACTTTTTCGCTTCCGAAAAAAACCACACCCACTACGGCGGGCACAATACCCACAGGTGTCTACAATGTAACAATGAAAGTTAACGGAGAATCAGAGTACTATAGTATCAACAGTTATGTGCAGGCAATACCCGACACGGATTTCAGCGCTACCAATGTGCTGTTAAATACTGCCATTACTACTGTTACTGCATATTAAATACATTAAAACTTAAAACAGATATAAACAATGAAACTCCTTTTTTATGTTTTCCTATACTTGTATCCTGCTTCGCTTCTTTTAGGGCAGGAGGCCAGCTCTTTATACCAGTTGTCTGTTCCGGTAAGAGATTCAAGCCGCTCTATTAACATGGTTGTCTTTCAGGGCAAAAAGGTTTTGGTGGCGGTGTGCGATGCATACAACCCCGATTCACAACTGCTCGTGCAGCTTGAGGACCTGCAGCGAAAATATCAGGAAAGGCTTGCGGTTATTGTTATTCCCATAAATGATTTAGCCCCTTCTTCCAAAGCTGTTGATACAATGCGGTGGCAGGGCTTATCCGGAAACTACCAGGTTTCCCGGTTTTCCGCTGGCAAAAAATCCAGCGGAAGTGCACAACATCCTTTGCTCCGGTGGGTGACGAACAAAAACGAAAACCGGCATTTTGACCACGATATAAAGGGAGGCGGATACTTATTTGTGATTAGTGAAACCGGGAGATTATTCGCCGTACTAAAACCTTCAATGGCAGTAAACGGATCGGTAATGGGCAATATACTGGCGATGCAGGTACCGGATCATTAAAACCGCACTCATTAATCTTTATTCTAACTACTTTATATATGCATACATCCAGAAAAATAATACTACCCCTGATCTTATGCCTTGTAATATTTTGCATAGATACGGTTATAGCCCAACTTCCGCGTACCATTCCTGACAATTATAATAACACCCAAAAAAGCTTCATTCGTATATGGGATGCAAAGGCGCCTGAACAAAACCCCAATACCTTAATAAACCGTTCTTTGCGGGATGTGCAGCAGACCACCCAATATTTTGACGGTTTGGGTCGTCCGCTGCAGACGGTGGTAAAGCAGGGTTCCTTTGCCACTGATCCATCCAACCCACCATCTGGTGCCAACGCTGTTGACCTGGTGAGCATGACAGAATACGATGGCTTTGGAAGAGAGCCTTTCAAATACCTGCCCACTCCCTCCACTGCTACCGGTGTTACAAAGAATGACGGCAGCTTCAAGCTGGATCCCTTTGCCCAGCAGGCTACATTTTATGGAGGTTCCGGCTCACCCATAGCCGGGCAGGGAGAAACCTTTTATTATGGAGAGACCCGCTTTGAGGCTTCACCACTGAACCGCGTAACCGAGGTTTTTGCACCGGGCAACAGTTGGGCGGGTACCACCGGCCAAATGCAGGAGGCAGACCGTAAATCTATCAAAACAAAATACTATGCCAATACGGCAATTGATGCGGTGCGGATATGGAATGTTGCCATCGGATCCTTTGGCAGCTTGAGTTCTTATACCAGCCCGGGCGCTTACCCGGCAGGGGAGCTGTATAAAACCATTAGTGTTGACGAGCAGAACAATCAGGTTGTTGAGTTTAAAGACAAGGAAGGCAAAGTAGTCTTAAAGAAAGTACAGCTTACGGCAGCAGCCGATGATGGCGCGGGTAAGAACCACGACGGGTGGCTGTGCACTTATTACATTTATGATGACCTGAACAACCTGCGCTGCGTGGTACAGCCCCGGGGTGTGGAACTGTTAATAGAAAATAGCTGGAACATCAATGCATTAAACGGAGACATCTTAAAGGAGCAGTGCTTCCGTTATGAATATGATCAACGCAACCGCATGATCATCAAAAAAATACCCGGTGCAGGGGAGACATACATGATCTATGACGGCCGTGACAGGCTGGTGTTTACACAAGACCTTAACCTGGCGATTCAGGGCAAATGGCTCATGCATCTTTATGATGCATTGAACAGGCCTGCAGTTACGGCTTTCTATAGCAGCAACAACTCTTTCTACGATCTGCAAACCGCGGTAAACCAGGCGGCTGAAAATGGTTCAGCCGAGTCTTCAGGATTACCAATAGATATTGCGGTAAATAGCCGTGTAACTTCCATATCGGAATACAAGGCCGTGACCAGCATAACATTCAACCCCGGATTTGAAAGTGTAACTGCCGATAATTTTGAAACTACATTAGAACCGGCGATCAATTCAGGGGGTACGGTGAAGAGCAAAGATGTAAGCCATGTTCCCACATTTATTGATCTGACCCAGTTAGACATTTTAACAGTAACCTATTATGATGACTATAGCTGGACGGGATTATACGAAGCCACATTGTTTGGCAGCAAGGACAACAGCTACGATAGCTATTTTCCCCCTGCCTCCTCCAGCTTTCCCTACCCCCAGTCTCTTACCCAGTCTACCCAAACCCGTGGACTGCCCACTGGCATGTGGGATAAAACAGGTCCAGGCCTGCTTACGGTAAACTTCTATGATGATAAGGGCAGGGTCATTCAAACAAAAAACTATAATCAAACGGGAGGTATAGACATCACCACCAATCAGTATAGTTTTTCTGGGCAGTTGCTGCAAACCGTGCTGCGGCATGAGAAAAAAAGTACCAATCCTCAAAACTACCTGGTGATCACCAAAATGGAATACGATGACCTGGGCCGGTTATTGAATATAAAAAAGAATATAAACAGCACAGGTGAAAATACCATTGCAAGCAACAGCTACGATGCCCTCGGGCAGCTAAAGAAAAAAACAGTTGGCAGCAAAAAGAACCCTTCTACCAACACTTATTATAGTCCTCGTCAACCCTTGCAGGAACAGGCGTATGAATACAATATCCGGGGCTGGTTGCTGAATGTGAACAAGGCGTATATGAGTAATGCCAATGCCAACCAGTATTTTGCCATGGAACTGGGCTATGACAAAAATGCCAGCTATGGTACGTTTGCCCCTGTATACAACGGTAACATAGCCGGTATGCTCTGGAAGAGCGAGGGCGACCAGGAAAAGAGAAAATACGATTTCAATTACGATGCGGTCAACCGCCTTACGGCAGCAGCGTTCACCCAATACGCATCAGGCTCGGGAGAGAGCGCTACATTCGACAACAGTGCCAATGTAGATTTCTCAGTAAGCGGTTTAACCTATGATGCTAATGGGAACATCAAAGCCATGGCGCAGAATGGGCTTAAGCTCAATACATCCATTCCTATAGACCAGTTGACTTATACCTATAACAGTAACAGCAATAAGCTGCTGAAAGTGGTGGATGCAATAACCCCTGACCATAAGCTGGGGGATTTTAAAGACGGCAGCAGTGGCTCTGCGAATGATTACAGCTACGATGTAAATGGCAACCTGACCGCCGATCTGAACAAAGATATCAGCAGCATCACGTACAATTACCTGAATCTGCCACAAACCATTGCTATAACAGGTAAGGGTACCATCACCTATACCTATGATGCTACAGGCAACAAGATCAAAAAGCAAACAATAGAAACCGGCGCCACGGTTACCTATAACGGCACACCTTACCCTACAGACATTACCACCACCACTGTGTATTATACAGGCGGCTTTGTGTACGAAAGTAAAGTATACAGCAATGGCACTTTGAATACAGCCCAGGGTTATAGCGACAAGCTGCAGCTCGCAGCCCATGAAGAAGGCCGGATAAGACCCTTATTCAGTAGCGTTTCCGCTACCCCAACCCCATCTGGCTTTGAATATGATTATTTCATCAAAGATCATTTAGGCAATGTACGGATGGTGCTTACCGAGGAAATCAAGCAGGATATTTACCCTGCAGCCACACTGGAAGGAGATATCAATACAGATAGCAGCCCTAATGCGATATTTAAAGAGAAAGATTTTTACACCATCAACAGTACCAATGTGGTTGATAATGCAGAAGCAACCGGAATAAATACCCAATCCTATAAAAATAAGAATGGAGGTGATTTTGAAACCGATCCACAGGTGAACCCGAACCCCTATAGCGTTAGTACTGCTACCAGTGCTAAGCTCTATAAGCTCAAAGCCACTACCTCTGAGGGTGTAACTGGTTTGGGCATAACCTTAAAGGTAATGGCAGGCGATAAGATAGATATTTTTGGAAAGAGCTATTATTTCACTAATGTAGACGATGGTACTACCAATAACAAAGACATTACAACACTCAGCATTCTTGCAGGTTTGCTCGGGGGGCCAACAGGCGGTACTGCTGCTGTGTCGCATGGTGGTGTTACTGATATACAACTCGATGCAATCACAAATACCACCGATGGTATTGCGGCGCTGTTTAACGGTCAACTTGCTAATATACCCAAGAGTTCATCTAAGCCAAGAGCATTTATCAACTATATCTTTTTTGATGAGCAGTTTAAAAGTGAAGCCAGTGGGTTCGATCCTGTAGAGAACAACGGTGAGGTTAAATCGCACCATCTGCAACAAAAGGTTGCACCTAAAAATGGATATGTGTATATTTATGTCAGCAACCAAAGCCAGGTTGAAGTGTTCTTTGATAATTTACAGGTGATACATACCAGGGGAGCCATACTGGAGGAAACGCATTATTATCCATTCGGGCTTACTATGGCGGGGATAAGCTCCAAGGCATTAGCGTTCGGAAGTCCTGAGAATAAATACAAGTACAACGGCAAGGAAGAGCAAAGGAAGGAGTTTAGCGATGGTAGTGGATTGGAGTGGTTGGATTATGGGGCGAGGATGTATGATCCACAGATTGGAAGATGGCATGTAGTGGATCCGTTAGCTCAGCTATCGGGACGGTGGTCACCCTACAACTATGGGTTTAACAACCCCATTAAGTTCGTTGACCCAAATGGAATGTTGAACGCTAATGCAATAGGCAGAGATCCTTTGGATAAGAATAAAGTTGAATACAATGACGATCATAATCCTTGGAGATTTGGCTTAGAGAAAGACAAAGATCAACCTAAATTCAGACCAAATGATAATTTTGAGCCTCATGACATAGCAAGTACTGACGTCAGAAGGAACAAAGACGGCTCCTATACTGTGGAAGATGCAAAAGCTGATAATGATAATAATATTTATGTAAGAGGGGCAGATGGTAATAGAACAGGAGAAATAATTGGCCAGACTCAAAATCCATGGGACTTTATGGTAACTAATGATGAGGATGGTACTTTTTCAGGACCTGCAACAGGTCTAACATTCAATTTGAAAAACTTACCTAATGGAAGCAGACAAGTATCAATGCTATCTACTTGGTGGGCACTAACTGCAGCTTCATTGCAATCTACCGAAAAATCTTTAGCATTATTGGCCATTCTATCAAAAAATGGTGGTGTTCTTGATATCAAAACTAAATATCCTGATTATTATACGGCTGTGTCATTTGGCGGCAAGATAACTACAGCTAGGACTTTAGGAAATATTTTGTTTGGCAAAAATATGCGATCAATAAACAGAGTTACAGCAACACAAGCTATAGTACCACCTGCCGTTTTTTACATGTCAGTTATGCCGGCAGTTGGCGCTTACAATCAACATCAAAATAACGGTAATGGCTACAATAATGGGTGGCCCTTTTATGGAGAGCATACTTATTCTGGAACAAGCATTTATTACGGCTATTTTGGAAAAAACCCCTAATATATATTTACATGAAAGTATTACTCATTATTCCTGTTATCAGTATCTTTTTAGGATGTGGTTTTAAGAATACGAAACTTGTAAGAAAAGAAATACAAACTAATGACATTACCCTTAAGTGGTATTACTACAGCTATATAACCAGTGGAAGTCCAGATATTGTAGAAGTGGAAAAAGATGGGGAAATAAAAGAAATATATAAGGGGAAAAGGGTAATTTTAGATGTGTCCATTAAAGATCATAATATTCTCCTCAAACTAGTAGCTCCTTCAAAAGGGTACCCCTCTACAAAAAGGGTGGCCAATGAGGTCTTTGGGTATAAGATCATTTTAGACTCAACTGGAATCCCTACCGATTTAAATTTTATACCCAAAGGCATAAAAAAATGAGTGCCTCCTTTTTTGCCCGCGTTGGTGTTCCACTGCTGCGCCGTTGTTGTGTATGCAGGGCAGGTGATGCGGGAGGCGTACCAACAACAGAAGACGAGCATTTACTTTTATCAAAGACCGCCTGTGTAATCCCGCCTTGCTGAATGAGCTTTTATGTCAACTAATAAGAAAGCATATTGAAATGGTCAATACCTTTTTCATAAAATAAAGCAGAAGAGTAATGATATTCTTCAGGAAAATTGCAAAGCCCGGCCTTAACAGGATTATAATGTATGTATTCTAATTTTTGAACAAAAACCGATTCAGAACGCAATTCGATACTCAGCGGTTTTCGTTTCCATACCTGGTATTCACGGTCGGCTTTATTTACCTTGCACTGTTCAATTAAAGAATTCTTATCATTGCTATAGGCAAACTTTAGTTGTTGTGCAGTAAATTTCATAAAGCTCAGTTGAATGGATTTGAGGGTATGACCGGGAAGGGGTTGCCAAATGAGGTGAACATGGTTATTCATAATGACAAAAGTATTCAGCTCAATTCTTTTATGCTGAACAAGAAAGTGAAGGCTTCCTGTAATGATATTTTTATATTTATCTTCAAGTAGTAGTGGCAGCCAATTGTGTATAGAAGCCGTAAAGAACTGTGGATATTCAGTTGCACAGTGAAGGTTCATACGACTAATATAGGAAAATTTAGTAGCTAATGCTGATTATCCTGCTGGTGACAACACCAGGCAGGGGCGGTGTAAAGGATGGGGAGCGGGAATACCAACAAAGGAAAAAATTGTATTAATAGATCCTGATGGAAGGTTTTTTACTGGTGATACGAAAATGAAGGATGACTTATTAGACAGAGCAGGATATATATATCAAAGCTTGGCTAATAGAAGAGAGCGCTTAGAAAGGAAAATTGAAAAAAGACAAGCAAAAGGAAAAAGTACAGAAAAATTAGAAGGGAAGGTAGCTGCTATTAATGAGCAACAGAATGAAGTGGCAGGATTAGTTTCGGATATACATGGATTAGGTGCTTCTACACAGGAATATCATATTAACAGTCAATATACTCCATCTCCTGGGGGCACAGACGGTTTTACGAGTTATAATACTCAAACTAAAGCAATTGATATAAATATTTCGCAATCTTACGGGATTGCAGGGTTCGCACATGAAGCTACACATGCGTACCAATTTGAAAAAGGCGAAACAGATTTCAATAGAACTACAGGAATTGATAGAGGTTTTCTACATGATATGACTGATGAGATCAATGCGTATAGAAGGCAGTTTGTCATTAATTCGAAATCCACTGGAGTAAGTTCGCTTTCTAATATAACAGACAGTTATATCCGAGGATTGAATTCGGCATATAAGACATTGCCTTCAATGTCATTGAATCAAAACTCCACATTACATACAATAAATATTGCTCATCAGTTGACATCTGGTATAACTTATATTCCTAACTTGGGTAATGATGGTATTAAACGATATATAGATGTGAAATCAACAACCTTTAGTAATTATGTATCACATTAGAAAAAGAAAGGTGCTTTTCTTGGCAGTGGTTTTACTGTCGTATTCTTGTAGTAATAAATTAAAGATACTCACAAGTTTATATGGGAAAGAATTGGAGGCACCACAAGATCATCTTTTTTCTCCAAGCAAATTGATAATTTATAAAGACTCCACATTTGAATATAGTGAAGGGGGGCCTGCTTTAAAATACTCAAAGGGGGTGTGGGTTTTGAATGCTGATAAAAAAAGTATTAAATTGGAGAGTATAAAGGGGATAACGCCCAAGATAGATAAACAATTGGTTGATACAGTTTTTTTAAATTTGGATGGTACGGTAGTAAAGTTGAGAAGCAAAAAGGAAGTTAAAATAAATCAAACGATATTTTATCTAAAGAAATAAAGTAAAATACAAAAGCCCGGGCGGGCTTTTGTATTTACGCATAAGATTTTCTTGCTTTAGCATCACGTATGTAAGTATCAATTAAATCAAAGAGTGTTTTCTTTTTATCATCTTCGAGGTGTTCAAACTCCTGGAATCGCTTGAGTGTTTTTTTATCAAAGCCGTTCAGTAAACCTTCGCCTACTAAATTATCTAAAGACACTTCCAGGGCATCCGCAATTTTTTTAGCGGCATCAATAGAAGGCACGGCTTCGCCGCGTTCATACTTACCGATCATCACACCGGAAACGATACTGTTGTCTGCCATCTGCGCCTGACTCAACTGTTTTATATTATAACGTCTCGATGGTCGTTCAAAAAGCAGCTAATAGTTATTATTAATTTTGGAGGTGTTTGACTATAATCTTCTTTTTACCAAATAATCCCGATTGCAATACTTTGCAAATGTTTCGCAAAACAATTTAGTATAAACCGAAAATAGAATTGGTGTAACTTAATGGTCAGAAAATCTTAAATACTTTTTCGTTGGTATTTAGATTTTTCTGTGTTTGCGCCGTATTTGAAACGGCATTTCTCAATCCGAATCTATATCCTCTCGGGTAGAACTGCGGGAAATTCACAGCACTATATCCATTATCAGACCTATATTTTGATTTTACTTCGTTACTATATGGCTTGTTCTCAACACCATGAGAAAAGCTTCTGTAAAATATCCAGCCTCAACCTCTGTAATTGATTCCTGAACAATATTTTGATTCAGCATTATCAGCTATCTGATCTCTTATTGTTCGAAGTAATAAACTTCATTTATAGATTAAGTTATTGAAGGATTAACATCCTGTAAACCTGCGAGCCTATGCTAAGCAACAAAAAACCAGAGAAAGGATTTCAAGGGATTACTTCGCCCGTTAAATGCAGCGAAGCATATGCATTAGAGTGGTTAGACATTTTAGTGAACTTCACGCTAAATCCCCAAAATCGTTATCCTGATGAAATTTCTGACCAGGATGAAATACGCATCCTGGACCGACTTGGTGAGGAAGCATTAAAGATTCGAAGTCTGGTTCAGAAACAGATGTTTTGCGTTCAATCAAAAGCCGAAGCTGAGTTATTGATCAGAAATTATCATACTACACTAACCATACTGTCGGGCCAGACGTTCTCCAATCTTGAAAATATTTCTCCCGGGAAAAGTAATGCACATAGAATCGTTACAGAACTATTGCAACTGTTAGAGGAATTAATATCATTTATTGAAACCCGGTTTTCGGCTTACCTGAGCAGGAACGAATATGTGTCAAGAACATACTTCCGTCTTGTCCAAAAAGAATGCTCTTTAAGATTAGAGAGACTACAAAGCAAAATATCCATTAATAGTCCGCAAAAGGATTCATTTAAAATAGTTACCAGCAAATTAAAAAGATTTCTTGGCAGCAATGAATTCGAGAACAGTACCAGCTATAAAGATATTAGCTACAAAAAAAAGCTTATTGCGGAACTGGAAAAAATAGATTTTAACCAAAAAGCAGCTCAGGGGTATACAACGGTTGACAGGGTTCTTATTTATCTAAACTTCAATAGTAGAGAATATATTAATTATTTGATTGAATATATTGAAACGAGGATTTGTAAAGGGGAGACTACGGAAGAAAAAAAGAGCCGGTTGCTTTTTCTGTATAAATCATTTAATCAAATGCACAAAAGCCCGGATACAGCCTATAACAAAAACTTCCACAGCGTTGAAACCCTCATAAATAACTGGTTCTCCCAGGAGTTGTTGTACCTGGAAGAACATTTATCAACAATTACTTCCAGCAGAAAGTCTGGTAACGACTTACAAAAAAATACCCTGCCTTTAACAAAAAGGCACAAGGTTATTTGTCTGTTATCCTCCGATCAGATTGGATTAATATTACGTGCAGCCGATGAGCAAAGGATACTGCTTGCAAAATCCATGAGCGAAGTGTTTAAAGTAATTGTACCCTATCTGTCCACTCCGGCAAGAGAGCATCTGTCTTATGATGGCATGAGAAGCAAATCATATTCTGCAGAAGAAAGAGATAAAAGAATTGCAATAGAAACCCTGGAGCAAATCATTAAAAAAATTAGGGAATACTAATATTTCGTTCAGCCTTTAGCCATTCAGCATATCTCCGATAACATACATGCTCTCCTATGGAGGATTTCCATACTACTCCCTTTGTTCCCTTTCAGCCATTCAAATCCAGAGGGGTACAAAAGGGTACAGCATAAAGTTGGACTTGACAGGAGGTTATCAAGGTTGTTTTTTTGCTATCAGATACGGCCGCATTGCCGGTTATAGAGACCAGCATTTCAATTGCGGCTACAAAAGCAAATTGTATGAATATAGACCGGATGGAATTTGTTGCATGGATGGAGCGGATCATGGAGCGCTTCGATATTCTCAGTGAACATCTTATCACTGAACAAAAGAAGTTGCAGGTTGTTGATGGTGAAGAGCTGATGGATAACCAGGATTTGCTCCAGATGCTGAAGATCAGTAACCGCTCCCTTCAGCGCTATCGTTCATCAGGAAGGCTGCCCTACTATAGTATTAGCGGTAAACTGTATTATAAACTATCGGATGTCCATCAATTTATCCGCGATAGTTTCAATAAACCTGTACAACCAGCCAAAGCCATAAAATGACAAGGGATGCCAACAGGCGACAATTTCTTAAAATCTGTATGCATCCACTCTATTTTTAGCAAACAATAAAATATTATAACGATGAACGAACAAAATGTACAGCAGCAGTCATCACCTGATCAGTTAACAGATATACTTCTTGTTCTGGATAAAGAAAAAAAGAAAATCCAGGCCGTAAAAGGTATTGACAAAAACGGCGGGCTGGAAACAGTAGAACCCAACGGGAAAAACAATAGTGAGTTCATGCGGGTGGATAAGCATGGAGATATATTCTCCAACTTCTTTTCCAATTTTCTGCGACAATTAAAGGATCCAACCCGGTTTTCATTTTTCAAAATACCCGTATCTATTGTCGTTGACACTGCCACAGAAATGCAAAAACATATTGATACTCCAACCAAAGAAGGTGAACAACTTCTGTCAAAATACGAAGTAAAAACAGAACCAAAACAGGAGCAGTCACAGCAGAAAGGTCGTCAACAAGAAAATACAAACAATATGGAAACAACAACACAGGCAAAACCGCAGAATGGCGAGTACCGCTACACGCCGCAGCAGATAGACTGGGAAACGATGTCCAATCTTGGATTAAGTAAGGAACGGCTCGAAAAAATGAACCTGCTCGATCCTTTGCTAAAAGGCTATAAAACCAATGAACTGGTACCCATCAGCCTCAACCTCGGTACAGCTATTACCCGCATGGATGCAAGGCTCTCACTGCAATCCGGCGATAACGGTCAGGCGGTAGTAGCTATACATGGAATAAGAAAAGAGCCACAACTGAATTTTCCATTTTTCGGCCATGCGTTTACAAAGGAAGACAAAGACAACCTGCTAAAAACAGGCAACATGGGGCGGGTTGTTGATCTTACCAATTCTAAGACCGGGGAAACCATACCATCCATCATCAGTGTTGACAGGCTAACTAATGAACTGATAGCCCTGCGAACTGATAAGATAAAAGCCCCTGATGAAATTAAAGGTGTAAAACTGGATGAACAGCAAAAGCAGGTCTTGCAGGAAGGTAAACCGCTCTATATTGAAGGTATGATCTCCAAAAAAGGAGACCTTTTTAATGCTACCGTACAGTACAATGCAGACAAGCGTTATGTAGAGTTCCTGTTCAATAATAACCTGTCTGATAACGTACAGCAAAACCAGGGCAAGGATGCTCCGAGATTTATACGGGGTAAAGAGTTGGATGATAATCAATACCAGCGGTTTAAGGACGGACAGACTATTTACGTTCCTGATTTAAAAGATAAGGAAGGCAAAGAATACAAAGGTTACCTGACGTTCAACAAAGAGACAGCTAAAACCGAATTCTCTTTCAGCGACCCCAACAAGCTGCGTGAAAAAGTAAAACCGACGGAAGAACACAAAACCCAGACAGCCGTAAACTCCGAAGGCAAAACCAACGAGGCTACTAAAAATATCAAAGAGCCGCTGAAGTCAGGGCAAAAAGAGCCGGATAGCAAAAAACAGCAGGAGAAACAAACGCAGAAACCTGCCAAATCCAAAGGCAGAAAGATTTAGCAAATAATACGCTAAGACATGAAGGTAGTTATTGCAGAAAAGCCAGGTGTAGCCAGGGAGATAGCCGCCCTGCTGGGAGCCACCGAAAAAAAAGATGGGTTCCTGGCAGGTGGCGGCTATTATGTAACCTGGGCTTTGGGTCATTTGATAGTACCGGCAATGCCCGAAGATTATGGAGTTACCGGATTTAGGGGAGAGAACTTGCCTATACTTCCCGATCCCTTTATACTTACAGTTCGCAAGATTAGAAACGATAAGGGGTATACGGCTGATAGTGGCGCAGTAAAACAACTGAAAATTATAGAGCAACTCCTAAAAAAATGCGACAGCATTATTGTTGCCACCGATGCAGGACGGGAAGGTGAGCTGATATTCCGGTACATCTACGAATATCTAAAATGTAAAAAACCTTTTGAGCGTTTATGGATCAGTTCACTAACGCAGAAAGCTATTAGGCAGGGTTTTGAAAACCTAAAACCCGGAAGCGATTTTAATGGACTTTACCATGCAGCCCAATGCAGGAGCCGCGCTGACTGGTTAGTAGGCATCAACGCTTCGCAGGCGCTGAGCATTGCCGCAGGAAGCGGCATCTATTCGCTCGGAAGAGTGCAGTCGCCCACACTTGCATTGATTTGTAAGCGCTGCCTGGAAAACAAAAACTTCTCGGTTCAGCGCTTCTGGCAAATCGGACTTGAACACCGAAAGGAGTTCATAGATTTTAAAAGCATTTCCAAAAATAAATGGGAGGATAAGAAGAAAGCGGATGAGATTTTAAAATCCGTTTTACGTGCCGGCATTGCCACCATTTCTTCCATAGAAAATAAAAACATTTCAGAACAACCACCTTTATTGTTTGATCTTACCGGACTACAGAAAGAGGCCAATAAAAAGCTTGGTCTTTCTGCTGAAGAAACGCTGAACATTGCCCAGGGCTTGTATGAAAAGCAGTTCATCACTTATCCAAGAACAGGTAGCCGGTATATCCCCGAAGATATGTGGGCTGAAATCCCGAACCTTGTTCGGGCGTTGGAAAGCAGCGCTTCATGTAAAGATGCTGTATCTAAAGTAATATGGGGACGTTTCAATAAACGCATTGTCAATGACCTGAAAGTAACCGACCATCACGGGTTACTCATTACCGGTAAAATTCCATCGGCATTATCAGCTAAGGAAAATGCTGTCTATGATATGATTGCCTTGCGGTTACTGGAAGCTATATCCCAGCCCTGTGTTAAGGAGTTTACTGATGTAACCTTACAGGCCTCACACTATGATTTCATGGTGAAAGGTTGCAAAGTACTGGAACCTGGCTGGCGGGTGATCAGAGGCAATTTTTCAGACGATGAAACGGACGCAGCAGTGGAACTACCTGAGCTAAACGCAGGTGATGAACTGAAAATCAAAAATGCTGCGGTGCTTGAAAGGAAAACCAAACCACCGGTACTTTATACCGAAGCCGGATTACTATCAGCAATGGAAAATGCCGGAAAGGAAATTGAAAGTGAAGACCAGCGAAAAGCATTGCAGGGTATTGGCATCGGAATGCCTGCAACAAGAGCCGCCATTATTGAAACCCTGTTTAAGCGTGGCTATATAATACGGGAAAAAAAGGCGCTCATTCCTACTGAAAAGGGACTACAGGTGTACCATCTGATGAAGGACAAAAAGATCGCGGATGTTGCCATGACTGCCGAATGGGAAATCGCCCTGCAGAAGATTGAAAATAACGAAGTGAATGCTGACGATTTTCAAAAAGAAATGGAAGCCTATGCGACCAGCATTACCCATGAACTTTTAAATACTACTGAAAATATGGAACAGCTACCGGTGTTATTATGTCCCAAATGCAAAAAGTATCATTTAATTATCAGGGATAAAATTGTAAAATGCCCGGATGAACAATGCAACTGGATACAGTTTCGCAGTGTATGCGGGATTCAGATCAGCGTGGAAGACATCGAAAGACTTGTCAGCAAAGGAAGAACATCGCTTTTGAAAGGAATGAAAAGCAAGGCTGGGAAAACATTTAATGCATACATCGTGATGAACGAGGAATGCGCGACCCACTTTGAATTTGAAACGAGAAAATCATATAAAAAATGACGGAAGCTATGGCGCTAACCAACCCAATTGACATCAGGAGTCTTATTTATACCGTGCGGGACCGGCAAATAATACTGGATCGCGACCTGGCAGTATTATACCAGGTTGAAACAAAGAACCTGAATAAAGCTGTAAAGCGCAATAGCAACAGGTTTCCTGAATCATTCTGTTTTCAGTTAACTCAGCAGGAGGCAGAAAACTTGAGGTTCCAATTTGGAACCTCAAGTTCAGTACATGGAGGTAACAGATATTTTCCATATGCTTTTACCGAATCCGGGATTGCGATGGCTTCCGCCGTTCTTCACTCTCAAACAGCCATAAAAGTGAGTGTGCAGATAATGGAAGCTTTTGTGGAAATGCGGCGCTTTATTATCCAAAACGGTAACCTCTTTTGCCGCCTGGAAAGGATCGAGATCAAACAATCAGAGGCAGACCTGAAGTTTGAAGAGCTGTTTAAGGCATTAGACAGCGACAAACTGCAAAGTGATAAGGGTATCTTCTACGACGGTCAGATATTTGATGCTTACAGTTTTGTGGCTGATATTATCCGTTCGGCCAAAAGGTCCATTATACTTATTGACAACTATGTGGATGACACAGTGCTCACCCTTCTTGGAAAGCGTGGCGCCGGGGTATCAGCCACCATTTACACCAAAAATTTTGACAGTCACTTGCAATTGGATTTACAACGCTACAACAGCCAGTACCCCAATATCAAAATCCAGCGATTCTCTAACGCCCACGATAGGTTTATACTGCTTGACGGGATGGAGCTTTATCATATCGGTGCGTCGCTAAAAGATCTGGGTAAAAAATGGTTTGCATTTTCCAAAATAGACCGGGAGGTAAGCAAGATGCTTGGTTTTTTAAACGACACTTAATTAACGCTTAGCTATTATTTATCAAAGGTGCATCTTCAAACAATTAAAGACTAAATAAAACTATATGGAACAGCAAAATGAACTTTCCTATTTCTCATTAAGACTACAGGAATTACTAAATACAAGCTTCCCGGAACTGGCACATGATAATGTCTTCATTCAACAACGTTCCCAATACGCCGCCGAAACTTATGAGAGTGCGTTTAAAGCAGGGAACAGGATAGAGCAATGCCAGGCCATTGCCGACAGTGTACTGTTTGATGGGTTGTATTTCTCAAAGTTTGATACCGTAATGCAGGCGGTAAGTAACGAGTTCGACACCGTTATGATGGATGAGGAACTTCGTCCCTTCGCCTTGAAAATGCTGCCGGTTTGCGAACCGGTATTTGCAAAATATGAACTCACCGGTGACTTCGCATACGGTACAGATTTTGACCTGCTCTACACCGAATTAACCGGAACCATAGCAACCTGGATTGAGGAACATGGGCTTTAGTAAACCGCAGCATCTCCAGTGCAATATTGATGCCCTTAGTATTGCTTTTAAACTTGAAAAAGAAAAGCGTAATGCTACTGCCAGCGAGCGCCTGCTGCTGATGCAATACAGTGGTTTTGGCGGCTTAAAATTCGTTTTAAACCCTGCCGATAATCCTATTGACATCAACGAATGGAGAAAGACAGATCACCCGCTGTTTGCAAAAACGCAGGAACTCCTGCAATTATTAAGGGAAAATTCCACTGATGAAAAGCAGTACCGCAGCTATGTAGATAGTATGCGCGGTTCTGTGCTAACAGCTTTTTATACGCCGCCGCCTGTCATCAATGCCATTGCAGCGGCACTAAAAGAAAAAAGCATAGCAATAGACCGGATGCTGGAACCATCGGCAGGCTCGGGTGCTTTTATTGAATCTTTTAAAAAAACCTTTGGTGCTACCAGTGAGATTTCAGCGTATGAAAAAGATTTGCTTACAGCCAAGATATTAAAACACATTTATCCGGATGTCAATACCCGCGTAAGTGGATTTGAAGAAATCCCGGAAAATGAAAAGAACAGCTATGATCTGGTAACAAGTAATATTCCGTTCGGGGATACTTCGGTATTTGATCTTTCTTATTGCCGTGGTAAATATCCAGCCAGGGTACAGGCGGCAAGAAGCATACACAATTATTTTTTCCTGAAGGGAACCGATATGCTCCGCGATGGTGGCTTGCTTGCTTTTATTACTTCGCAAGCTGTGCTCAACAGCGCAAGGAACGAGCCCATCCGAAAGGCATTGATGCATGACAATAACCTGATTTCTGCCATCCGGTTACCCAATAATCTTTTTACAGATCATGCGGGTACGCAGGTTGGTAGTGACTTAATCGTACTTCAAAAAAACAGCCAAAAGCAGGGTCTTTCAGAGATTGAACAGCGGTTTTGCCAAACCTATACCACCGCTGACGATACTACCAATAATGTGCTGTTTGAAAACCTGGACCGTATCGTTCATACCTCCCTGTACAAAGACACTGATCTGTACGGACGACCTGCCTGGATTTATGAACACGGGGAAGGTGTTGAAGGTATAGCAAGGGACATGAAAAAAATGTTGTTATCAGACCTGACTGAACGCTTAGACATCGGGTTGTACAGGGGATTAAAAAAGGATGAACCTGTAATTAAAATATTCACCGGGCCAAAGCCGGAACTCCCCCGCGATGAACAAATAACTATTAAGCAGCAGATTGGTCATGCACCTGCTCAAAACACCAGTAGCAGATCCACAGGGCATGTGCAGTTGAGCCTGTTTGATTTGTTGGCAAGCCCGCAGCAGACAGCATCAGCAGGCGCTACCTCCACTGCCGTCAAACAATCCCCTGTTAAAAAAAAGACCATTGCCACAGCACAATCCAATTTATTCAGCGCTGTAAATCAGCAACCACATCCACTTCCTGTCAATAGCAAACCGTTGAATGGCGAAGGCAAACCTTTTAATGGTAATAAACCACAGGGCGTAGCAGGCGACCTGTTTTCCGGGCTAAATGGAAATGGAGTTAATGTATCTGTTTCACAATCCGCAGTCTTACCGGAACCTTCCCTTTACAGCGGAAGCTTTTGTTCTTATTACAGGGATGATTGTCTTGTAACGGGTAATGGTTTTGTGGGTTACCTGCGAAAAGTGGACAGTGAAAAGCAACAGGCTATGTTTCATCCTTTGCAGTTGAGTGGTTCACAAAAAGTCAGAGCGGAAGCCTATATCGCTGTGCGTGATAGCTACCTTGATCTTTACCACAAAGAAGCAGTACTACAAAGTGAACATAATGAAGAACGGGCAACACTTAACAGGCTGTATGACGGCTTTGTAAAACGGTATGGCAACCTGAACAGCGCTGACAATATAAAGCTGATAAAAACAGATAGCGTCGGAAATGAGATACCCTACATGGAACGCGTGGTGGGCGGTGTTGTACATAAGGCAGATATCTTCCATCGCCCGGTAAGTTTTTCTACAAACACAATAGCTGCCGGTAATCCTGATGAAGCATTAGCGGCGTCTCTCAACAAATCAGGTAAAGTTGATTTGGATTTTATGTCCCGGATCAGTGGAATAACTACAGAGGAGCTGAAGACTGCTTTACATGGCCGGATTTATTATAATCCACTTGACAGGGAATATGAAATTTCCGAGCGATGGGTTTGCGGAGATGTGGTAGAAAAAGCAGCGGCTGTACAAACTTATGTAAATGAAAACCCCGGTGATAAGGAAGCAGTTGAAAGTTTGAAGGCATTAACACAAGCCCGTCCAACAAGAATTGAATTTGAAGAACTGGATTTTAACCTGGGTGAACGATGGATACCACAAGGTATTTACAACCGGTTTGCCTCATCTTTATTCGATACAGAAGTCAGGATTCACTACAGTGAAAACACAGATGATTTTTCCATTAATTGCGACCGGAAGAATGTGCATATATGGGACAAGTATGCTGTAAAATCTGAAAGCCGTACTTATGATGGCATTGCGCTGTTAAAACATGCGTTGGTAAATACTACGCCCGATATCACCAAAAAGATTATGGTGGGCGACCAGGAAATGAAGGTGCGGGATATGGAGGCTATACAGATGGCCGGCACTAAAATTGATCAGATACGTACTGCTTTTACCGAATGGCTGCACGCCCAGAATGATGAGTTTAAAAAAAGACTTACCGATAAATACAACGATACGTTTAACTGCTTTGTTCGTCCGCAGTACAATGGAAGCCACCAGGAGTTTCCCGAACTGAACAGGAAAGGCCTGGGCATTGACGACCTGTATTCGAGTCAAAAGGATACGGTATGGATGATCAAGCTGAACAACGGCGCTATCTGTGATCACGAAGTAGGAGCCGGAAAAACATTAGTGATGTGTACGGCAGCACAGGAAATGAAGCGTTTGGGCTTAGCCCACAAACCGATGATCATTGGTTTGAAAAGTAACGTCCACGAAATTGCCGAGGCTTACCGAACCGCCTATCCACACGCCAGGATTCTTTACCCTGGTAAAGAGGATTTTACCCCTAAGAAACGGCTACGCATTTTCGGCGAGATTAAAAACAACAATTGGGATTGCGTGATACTCACACACGACCAGTTCGGCATGATACCACAATCACCGGAGCTGCAAAAGGAGATACTGCAAATTGAACTGGATAGTGTGGAAGAAAATCTTGCCGCTTTACAAAAGCAGAGTAAAGAGATTTCAAGAGCGATGCTCAAAGGTGTTATAGTCCGAAAGCAAAACCTTGAAGTGAAGCTCAAAACACTGGAGCACGATATTGGAAGCCGCAAGGATGATGTAGTGGATTTTAAAATGATGGGTATAGACCATTTATTTGTTGATGAAAGCCATCGTTTTAAAAACCTGATGTTCAATACCCGCCATGAGCGTGTTGCCGGGCTCGGTAATATGCAGGGTAGCCAAAAGGCAATGAACCTGCTCTTTGCTATCCGCACTATTCAGGAACGTACCGGTAAAGATTTAGGTGCAACCTTTCTTTCGGGGACTACTATCAGTAACTCACTGACAGAGCTTTATCTGTTGTTCAAATACCTGCGCCCTAAAGCATTGGAAAAACAGGGTATTAACTGTTTTGACGCCTGGGCGGCTATTTATGCAAGAAAAACCACCGATTATGAATTTTCTGTAGCCAACAATATTGTACAGAAAGAGCGCTTCCGTTTTTTTATTAAAGTACCTGAACTGGCGCAGTTCTATTCAGAAATAACAGACTACAGAACCGCAAAAGATATCGGAATTGATCGTCCTGAAAAAAAAGAGATACTGCACAATATTCCACCAACACCACAGCAGGAAGTGTTTATCAAAAAATTGATGGAGTTTGCCAAAACGGGTGATGCTACCCTGCTTGGAAGATCAAAATTATCTGAGTCAGAAGAAAAAGCAAAGATGCTGATTGCTACTGATTATGCCCGTAAGATGTCACTGGATATGCGGATGATAAGTTCAAAGTATGACGACCATCCCGATAACAAAGCATCTCATTGCGCTGCCAATATTGCCAAATACTATCAAAGGTTCAATGCTCAGAAAGGAACGCAGTTTGTCTTTTCTGACCTGGGAACCTATAAGCCTGGCGGATGGAATGTGTATAGTGAGATCAAACGCAAGCTGATAGAAGATTATGGCATACCGGCCTATGAAATTCGCTTTATCCAGGAAGTGAAGAATGAAAAGCAACGGAAAGAAATAATTAAAGCATTCAACGAGGGTAGAATCCGTGTGTTATTCGGCTCCACTGACATGCTTGGAACAGGTGTTAACGGTCAAAAGAGGGCTATAGCCATTCATCACTTAGATACGCCGTGGCGACCCAGCGACCTTGCCCAACGCGATGGCCGGGCTATCCGCAAAGGCAATGAAATTGCAAAATTCTTTGCGGGGAATACAGTGGATGTTATTATTTACGCGGTGGAAAAATCTTTGGATAGTTATAAGTTCAATCTCCTGTACAACAAACAGGTTTTTATTGATCAGCTCAAAAGCAATAACCTCGGAAAACGAACCATTGATGAAGGTGGTATTGATGAAAAGTCCGGAATGAATTTTTCTGAATACGTAGCCATACTTTCAGGCAACACCGATCTGCTGGAAAAAGCAAAATTGGAAAAACAAATTGCAGGTCTGCACAGTGAACGCCAGGCATTCAACCGCTCTAAGTTCAGTTCCAAATATAAGCTGGAAGATATAACAGTATCAATGGAAGCTGCAAGCTCACGCCTTGAGCGAATGAAAACAGATTGGGATAACCTTCAAAAACGCATACAGAAAAGACAGGATGGCACAATTGCCAATCCTGTGCAGTTAACTGACCTGCCTGCCACCGCCGATGTGAAACAAATTGGCACTAAACTGAATGAACTATCTGCCAAATCCCGAACCGAAGGAGAATACCTGGAAATCGGCAGCCTGTATGGATTTACCCTACTTGTAAAAACCGAGATATCTAAGAAAGATGGAATGGATATAAAAGATAACCGCTTTTTTGTGATGGGCGAAGGCGGTATCAAATACACCTACAATAACGGGCAGATGGCATCCGATCCAAAGCTGGCTTCCATGAACTTTCTGAATGCTTTGGAAAAACTACCCGGACTGATGGAACAGGAAGAAAAGAAAATTGCCGGTATGAAAAAAGATTTGCCTGTTTTGCAGGAAGTGGTAAACGGAACCTGGACGAAAGAAAAGCAGCTCACAGATTTAAAAAATGAACTTGCGGGACTGGACAGGAAAATACTGTTGTCTATTAGTTCTGAACAGCGCAAAGATGATCAGACTGATCATTTTCAGTCCGATGAAACAAAACAAAGCGTTTCCATTAAATCTTCAGCAAAATTGAAAGCAATGTAAGTAATATATCCTGTACAATACACAGCTATAGTCTAAACAATAAGATTAAAATAACAAATAGCGCTGCACCAAATGGCTTATCTTAGCCGGATGGAACAGTTGTGTTTTATTTCTGATTTTCCGGGCCGTGAAGAAGAAAAATACTATAAACTCATTGGATCAGTATCCAACGCCTATACGCTTTACAGCGGAGGAAATTATATCTTCATAAAAAACAAGAATGGCAAAACCGTTCGCTTCACCGGAAAGGATTTAAGTCGGGATGCGATCAGGGATGAACAAATCAATACCTGGCTTGAAAATCTTCAAAAGCTTTATCCCCGGTTCTAAAAAAATTAATCGCAAAGAGCAAATTCATGTGCCGGGATGCGCAATAGCTGCTGATCCAACGAACCGGCAGCGCCGGTTTAATGATCAACCAGTAAATAAAAATACAGGACCTCACCACGCAACTTTATCCCCGCTGCACCAAATGCTGCAATGCAGGGTCACTTTTTATCCGCTCCATTTCGGTTTCAATGATGCCAATAATGTCCTGTTTGATCTGCCGGTAATTGGCTTCAATTTCCTGTTTCATCTTATCTTCTCCCGCTTCCTCAAAAGATAATATCTGGGGGATTTTCCGGTATTCTTTTGTCTCCGAAGTTACCTTGTCATTGTCCACTACAATCTCAGCGTGAAATATTTTCTGCTCAATACGTTCATCAAAATTATCTGATACGGCGCCCACAAACATACCCTGGGTAAGCGTAGCGATTTTAGAAGCTGGTATCAGGGTGTCCATTTGAGTGGATATAGAGGTAGATTTATCACTACGGTTGATGGTTAAACTCTGTCTTTTTTGCAACACTTTACCAAAGCGGTCGGATAAGTGTTTAGCAGTCTCTCCAACTACCTGACCACTGAAAATATTACCCACGGTATTTTGAATCACCTTGCTTTCCTTGTCGCCATAATCACGGGTTAATTGCGAAAAATCCTGGAAGCCCAGGCAAACAGCTACTTTATTACTACGGGCAGTTGCAATGAGATTATCAAGTCCCCTGAAGTAAATGGTTGGTAACTCATCAATGATCACAGAACTCTTTAATTGTCCTTTCTTATTGATGAGCTTCACGATCCTTGAATTATATAAGCCCAATGCTGCGGAATAAATGTTTTGTCGGTCGGGATTATTGCCTACACAAAGTATTTTAGGTGATTTCGGATTATTAATATCCAAAGAAAAATCATCGCCGGTCATTACCCAATAGAGTTGCGGGGAGATCATTCTTGAAAGCGGAATTTTAGCCGATGCAATCTGTCCCTGTAACTGATCCTGTGCGCCGCTCTGCCAGGCATCCATAAACGGAGACAGGTAGTTTTCCAGTTCGGGATAGGAAGTAAGGATGGTAAATACATCTGCATATTTTTTGTTCAATAGCTCAATGGCATGAGGAAAAGTGCAGTAGCTGCCGTTATCATAGATTTTCAAAAACCAGATGATAGCAGCCAGAAGAATGATCGGGCTTTCTACAAAAAAATCGCCCTGCTTTTGTATCCAACTACGGTTCAGGTTTAGCATGATGGTATAAGCTGCTTCGTAGGCATCGGAAACATCGGTCATAAATTCAGGATTAAGCGGATTGCAGCGGTGGCTCCTTCGCGGATCATCAAAGTTGATCACATAAAATTTTGGTTTTACTTTGTACTTACCGCTGTGTTTCAGTAAATGATTGTAAGCAATGGTAGAAAGATCATCAAACTTAAAGTCATAGATGTACATTGAAAACTCTTTTTCAATATGCTGTTTGATATAATTATTT
The DNA here is from genome assembly GCF_035445465.1 of Agriterribacter sp. Lineage (NCBI taxonomy): Bacteria > Pseudomonadati > Bacteroidota > Chitinophagia > Chitinophagales > Chitinophagaceae > Agriterribacter > Agriterribacter sp. The sequence goes on along the minus strand of NZ_DAOMQT010000017.1, from coordinate 18,251 downwards.
ATGATGGCATAACTTTTACCTGAACCAGGCGTACCCAATACTATTGTAGCTCTGAAAGGATTTACTACATTGATCCATCCCTCATTCCATTTGCTTTTGTAATAAAATTTAGTGGGAAGGTTTACAGAATACTCATTACTCATGAGTTTGGTTTCCTGCTGGAAGCTTTCATTCTCATTATTGAATACATCGCTCATTAGGTTGTTACGTAACAGGCGGCTCATCCATATTCCTGCAACCATTAAAGCGATGTACCCAGTTGAGGTCGTGAGGATGTATGAAGATGCTGCTATGCTAGCCGATAATTTTAATAGCGTTGTGCTGAAAAAGAACAATATAAACCCGATGGCTAAGGTTGAATAAATCCTCGGCCAGGTTATCTTCTCATTCTTAACCCCTTTAGTACCGAGACAGCTTAATGCCAGTAGTACCAATGCAAATATTTTAGTGTAAAGTGTATTTGAAAAAAGTCCTGCTGTTCTGTGGAAGTTGCCCAACACTTTATTGATAACCTCCAGGGTCCAGCCACGCTGGGCAAAGAACCCGTAACAGAACCAATAGAAGTGCATCAGCACCATGATGATGCTTACGGCACGCATGAACGCCATGATCTTGGCCAGTCCTCTCAAATCGTCTTCTCCCTGCATAATGTTTTTTGAAAAATTATGCGTTAGAGCAAAAGAGGTTATACTGTTGGAACTGATTGGCTTTGTTTGGATGTATATGGCAGATGAACGTTATTTCCTGTTCATCTTATACCTGTTTTCACCGGCAAAAAAAATCCTGTTTTCATGTGTGGTGATGTATCTGTCAAAATCTTCCGGCAGGGTTAAGTGCTCGTATGCTTCATCATAATAATGCAAATCGAGGCTGTATATAATTGTTTTTCGTTTGTATATCCGAAATGAGAGTGCTGCTTCCAGTTCGTAAGGCGTAACATCTATCTGAGCATATCCGTTAAGCCTTCTTCAACTATCACATATTCCCGGCATGTGTGAGGTGTTCATAATTCCATACCTTAGAAAATGACCTCCCTATTATTTTATAACAAGACCCGCAATCCGCAAAAGCAGTAGTTTTTATATTACGCTAAGCTTAGGACTTTCTACTGGCTTTCCGCTTCCTTTTCTTCATCTGCCTTTCAAAGGCCAGTTCCTCATAATCCTCACCCTGCGCCTGCGGTAAAAGCCCGCCAATGCCTTCTGCTAAATCGAATCCTTCAGTAGAACCCGCAGGTTTATCCTTGTATAGAAAATCAAAAAGTTCATGGGGCTGTTCCTTATCCTTATCGGAATCATCATCTTTTGTCCTGTCTATCGAACTGGTAAACCGGGTACTGTCCGGTAAAGTGACTTCATGATTTTGCGTTACTTCCTGTTGCCATAATTCATTGAAGACATTCGCAGATATATTTTTACTCAATTGCGATCCGTTCCAAACAGTGCGGCTTTCATGATCAATGAAAGTCATTCCATAAATACGCCCTTCTTCGTTACGGCGAACAACGGTATTGATTCCCTGCTCCAGTAATTGTTTTTTAAAAGTTGCTTCATTGGAAGTTATATGCATTGCCGTCTCAATGCTGTTTTTAAGTGTAGCCCTTACCTGGTTTGTTTTCATTTGCTCCTTTGATTTTTCAAAATGCTTTTGGAGCCAGACTATACCAGCAGATTTTCCAAATAGTGAAGACTTAAACGGGTTACTTGCTTTTTCTCCCTGTTCATTCAAAGCAATATAAACCAAACCATGTTTTGGCTGGCCGTTCAGCTCGCCTTTAACTTCTTCGGCGGTAATGTTAAATAAGGAAAGTAAGGCGTTATATGCCCCAAGCGTTTGAAACTGGTAGTGTTTGGGGAGGTATCTGACCGCGGCAGCCATCTGGCTTTTTATATCGCCTGTTTTATAATTCACCGGTTTAAATATCCGCTCATCCTTTTCACGGGTTTTTTCTGCGGCCGCTATAAGATTATACTGCTGTTCTAATGACCGGCAAACATTCATAGAACGTTTTCGTTCAAATGAATCAGAAATCTTCCTGCCATCTTCGGCTACACATACAGAAACGATATGAATATGAGTACGGCTGGTATCGTTATGCTTGAACACCACAAACGGCTGATCTGCGTAACCCATTTCCTGCATGTATTGCTGCGCCATCAGCCTATACCTTTCATCGCTCACCTTATCGTTGGGATCAGGATTGAGAGAGACGTGTAATACCGGTTTTTCAGTATTGCGGTTAGCTAATAAGTAAGGTTCAAAAGAGCGGGATAATTGGGCCACGGAATATTTGCCATTGGGTGTTTCCAGCATTTTATGCAGGAGCAAAATCTCTCCGTTTTCATTATTTACTTTGATCTGGTTGTAAGATAAAGCCCCGTAAATATTCTCCCCCCTGCCGATCTTCGCTATCATTACTGCCCGTTTTTATTCAAATGCTTTGTCTCAAACTGCTGTATCAACTGTATTATTTTCTGGCATAATGCAGCCATTTCCGTTGTTTGCTTTTCTAATTTAAAGAGGTATGCGGCTGCTTTTTTCTCCGAAAAATTGCGGTATAATATCTTAACTACCTGGTTATAATTCACCCCAACTGCACGAAATTGTCCGTACAATGTTGTCAGCCGCATGTAAAAGTCCATTTTTGCTTTATCAATTTTTACCGTCTTAATAGTCTTCTGGAATACACAGGCTGTAATAAAATGCGCCTTTACCTGCATACCGGATGTTTCAAATAGTGAGAGGAACCTGGCATTCTCCTGAGCATTTAATGATATAGAATACCTGAATACCGCAGGATCATTTTTGGGATGACGTCCATATTTTTTTGTTCCATTCTTCTTATTATTCTCGTCCATAAAACATCATTTTAAAATGCTGAAAAAACCCGACTTCGGAGGGTGTTTTAAGTCTCCGCCTGTGGCGGACAAGTTCGTTTTGAGCTGCGCCCTGCATTTGGCGCTGCTCAAAACACAACTTGCTCCTTTCCGGTGAAAGGAAAATCCCGCTTTGGGCGGGATTAAAGTAAGCAGGGAAAAAAACGGCTTCATGCCGATTATTAAACTGTTCACTTAAACAACCATAGTCCAGTTTCTTCTTTCAACAATTCAGTCATTACAAAGTAAACACAGGCAAACGGTTGCTATATGGCATTAGACAATGCCAAATGAAGACATAAAGCGACAATGAATACCACATTTAGAAAATGACATTCATCTGCTATTTTCTTTGCTTTAAAGTTGTATAGGAGCGCTGAAAACAGGATCTGAAGTAAAGAGGTAAACAACGTGACAATAACAATTTACCTGCTAACAACAGGTAAGTAATAAAAGCATAAAAACATTGGGTTTTAAAAGAACCGGGTAAAAAAAGAAAACAGCAACGCATTTTAAAAACTGTAAAAATTACAGACACTAAAAATATATAGTAATGCAGATTTAGAGAAGTAGAAGAATGGAGAAAACATTACAAATAGTAAACAACAGAGATTATAATAAAATAAAAAGAAAAAGCAGGTGTCTGCGCAAACACGTTGACAACCTTGTATAAAACAACAAATATTTAAATAATAGCAACAATGAAAAAAACTTTAAAGATCAGCTTCTCTACTCAAAAGGGAGGTGTTGGAAAATCAACAATGACAAGCCTGCTGGCAAGCATACTGCACTACCGGTTAGGTTTTAATGTAATAGTCATGGACTGCGATTTCCCACAGCATAGCCTGTTCAATATGCGGGAGCGGGACATGAAGACGGTTATGCAAAGCGAATACCACAAGCGGGCCGCTATGAAGCAGTTTCAGGCGATTAATAAAAAGGCATATCCCATAATCAAAAGCAGGGCTGAATATGCATTAGATAAGGCATTAGAGTATATAAATGGCCCGGCAGTTGAACCGGATATTATTTTCTTTGATCTGCCGGGAACGGCAAATACAAAAGGCGTACTGACTACCTTAAAAACAATGGATTTTATTTTCTCGCCCGTTACTGCAGATCGTTTGGTGGTGGAAAGTACACTGGGTTTTGCAAAAGCCTTCCTTCAGCTTCCCGAAACAGAAAACGGGAACAAGGATCTGGCTTTTTGGTTGTTCTGGAACCAGGTGGACGGCAGGGAAAAAACCCACCTGTATGAAGCCTATCAAAGTGTAATACAACAGTTAGGTTTACTGGTAATGGAAGCAAGGATAATGGATAGCAAACGCTTCCGCAAAGAGACCGATGATGCCGGCAATTCCATCTTTCGTTCCAGCCTGCTCCCCGCTGAAACGCAATTGATGAAAGCTACGAGGCTTGACCTGTTTGTGGAGGAGTTTTTAAAAATTATTAACCCCTAAATCCAATAATGTATGGCAACTGAAAAATCGCGTAAGGATTTTGATAAGCCCAATGTAGATGAGGAGTATCTGATGAACATTATGAGTGGTGAAGCAACTGCCGGGGGTAATGACAATACCAAACAGGAGCCGGAAGCTAAAGAGACTAAATCCAAAGAAAAATACCGTTCGTCCTCTTCTAAAAAAATAGATTATGATGACATCTTTCTTGTTAACCGGTATCCTTCAGGTCGCAACGGCAAGGTAGTTTATATACGCCCCGAATTTCATGAAAGACTTCTGCGGATTGTTCAACTGGCAAGAGAAGATAAAACCACGCTCTATTCCTATATAGACAATATCCTTGACTATCACTTCAGGGAATTTGGGACAGACATTACAGCATACTTTACTGGCAGGTTTAAACCAATTTTATAACCCGAAAAAAAATAAATTCATGAAAAAGAATGCAAAGCCAACTGTTGCCACAGGCGGCAACCAATCAACAAAGAATGAAAATTATGAAACCCTGTTTCTGCAAAATAATACCCAGGTTGGGCGAGGCGACAGGTCTATCTATATACGCCAGGATTATCATCATCGCCTCATCCGCATTGTGCAGGTAATTGGTGAAGGTAAAATACCCATGTATGCTTACCTGGATAATATTCTCACACATCATTTTAATCTCTTTGAAAAAGCAATCATTGAGGATTATAACAGAAAACAAAAACCTATATTCTAAAATATATCATCATGAAAAAGATACAACAACAAGTGGACAAGACAACAAGCGTTAATGAGTACAGCGACATATTCCTGAAGCCAACCAATCTTATGGCCAGATATGGAAAATCGTCTTATATCTGTCCTGAGTTTCATGAAAACATTTCCCGGATCGTTTTTATAGTGGGAAGAAGAAAGATCACTATTTCTGATTACCTCACTAATGTTTTAAAACAACATTTCGAAGATTACCGTGAGGAAATAAGGGCCATCCACAATGAAATGACAAAACCCTTTCCTTAGTTATGGAAACGCTCATCGTAATATGCCTGGTAATTGTCATCATCCTGCTGGCAAAAGACAAAGTGGTTATTAACAAGCCCACAAATAAGCAAAAGGATTTTCCGGCTGTGAATCCCAGACTACCGGATATTATGGGCCTACCCAAACCGGTTGAAAGACATTCATCGCCAACTAAAGCCATAGGGCGTCAAAAGCTAAATCCGCTAAAAGATGGTGGTAGTTTTAAACCAGAAAGTCTGCAGGAGCAGGACAAAGCTATTCCGCAGGAAGAACTGGATGATGTTTTTAACGATGAACCTGATTGGGAGGACGAGGAACAAGAGTGGAGTGCTAAGGCAGAGCCAAACGGCGAAGACGGGTTTGCCACAGGGGTTACCTTTGAAGAACTAAGCACCGTGGGGATGTTGCTTCAGCAGAAAGTGCTGGAGCCATCCTTGCAAAAACAAGCAGTGGACATCGTTCACAAAATACAGGGAACCGAGCTTTTCAGCCTTTTGGAGAAATCTGTCAATGATGCTTCAAAAAAGATAGCCAGTCTATTGGACAGGAGTTTTAGTGAGCAAACAAATTTCAGTTCTTCCTCTATGCGGAATAAAGGGTTGGATGGATTTGATATTGGGGAGTTTGTCTGAAAGGACAGGCTTCCTTTTTCTGAAATATACTACCCCCTCAAATGAAAATGAAAGGTTTATCTAACAGATCGGATACTTTTGTTGTAGCGGCTGCTTTTCAGTCGTCATCATCTTTGTCGGTAACGTAGTCTTCTATTTCACCTTCAACTGTTTTTACTTTTAAAGGGTCTTCAACTAAAATATCTTCATACTCAGTGATTATGTTAGGTTTAACTTTTATTGTAAGTATCCCTTCGTTTTTGTAATCTTTTGATAGCAATTTCCACTTTATGAATATTTCTGATTCTACAGGCCTTGTCTTAATGTAAATTCTTTCAGATGAAAAAGTATCGTCACCAACAAGGATCGGCTCTCTTGGAATTAATTTTCCGGACAGAGAATCAAACCACAGGTAAGTCGTATGAAAATAGTTTTTTGGAAGTGCTAATATGTTCATGCCGAAGTCATTGCTATCTTTCAATCCTATAACATCACCTTCAAAATTTAAAAGTAATTTGTACTCTTCGATTGGGTCTTTTCCATTGTTGTGAACTTTAATATTGAACCCAAAATAACTTTTGTTGACTTCTTTGGAGAACATCGGCTTTGGTGTTAAAGCCTTTAAAAATACTTGTTGTTTACGTATTGATTCAAAGAGGGAATTGGGTTCAGCTAATACAATTTTCTGTCTAAAATGTGTTATTTGTTTTTTGAATTTGGGCTTGCAAATAATTTCAGTTTCGCTATTCTCAAACGTCACAGCTACGCTTTGGTTTGTTTTATAGTTTTGACTTTTGACATAGTAATCGTGTGTTCGTTTGTTTTCATCAATTAAATCAACTATTGTTTCCCAGCAAAAAAGATGAACTTCAAATAAGTCATTCTTTCTATGTTCAATGTTTTTCTGTCGAACAAAAGCTTGAATTTTCGCATCGTTTAACGCAGTTGTCGCTAAATAAAATTTCGTTAAAGCTGGTGAAAATATTTTTGCTTTTTCAATTTCCATTTCAATTTCTTGCTCCGTAAACTGAGGATGGTCATATTGGTTGTCGTTGTATTCACTTTTACCCTTGCATTGAATACCGTAATAAGAATCGTCATTTGATGGTATTCCAAATACATCAACTCCCGATTGTTCTTGTCCAAGCCTTCCATTTTTTTGAATCTCTGGGCAATTCCAAATTTCGCCCCAAAGAATTTTGCAAAGAGATTCAAAGTCTTGCCAATTAGAAGGTCGCCTTAAAGTTTGGCGAGCTTTCATTTCTGTTATAAAAAGGTTGGAGTTTGTCAATAAGCCGCTAACGTTTGAGTATTTGCAAAGGCAGGGAATTCATTGTTCGTCCAGCCCGGCACAAATGCTCATTTGAAAAACTGATGTTGAAGCCAAGAACTAAAGCTGAATATTGAACGTCAAGCCAGAACCGCTACTGATAGTAGCACATCGCTGATGTTACATTGTCCTGCCCTGCTTTTGCAAATACTTTTATTGCCTGCTGGTATTCTGTCATTCGTTTTCTGTTGGTAAATATTGTTTATATTTTGTTTTAAGATAATTTAAGCCTTCTTCATTGTTTTTCAAATTAAGGTTCAATTTCTCTTTAATGAACTCATGTCTTTGTTTAGCTTCACTAATAATGTCGCCCCAAGAAAGTATAAAAACATCAAAATTCTCGCCTTCCGATACGTGCCCAAATTTCCTATTCTTTTGCTTTAACTGTGGTTCCAACTCCTTGTCAACGTCTTTGGTTACAACCATAAACTTCCATCTCGTTTTCTCTTTTGGAAAACGTTTGTCAGTAGATACTTTTGAAGCATAAGACATTATTTGTCCCATTTCAACCAGTCCTGCATTTAGGCTTGGTCGCTTTAACTCTATGATTAGATTTTCTTTTCCTGCTGTGCCTAAACTGTATTGTTGCCAAAGACAAACATCCGGAATCGTTTCAAGTTCTTGATTATCTTCGGAATTTACAACTTCTTCAAAGTCGGTACGTTTTAAGCATTCTTTTAGATAAGCTTTCAACACATTTTTTAATGTTAGGTCGTCAACTCCATAAGTATACTCATCGCCAAATATCCATGTTTCGTTGATTATAATTTTATGTAAGTGTTTCCTTTCAAGAATATTTTTATTCAAATCTTTGTCGTAGATAATTTGCTCTAATCCGTTTAGAAAATTAAGCCGATTTTTAACCTCCGTCATTGCATCAATGATATTTGAAAGTGAAGTATCTTCTAACAACTCTGCCAAATCTTCACGTTGTTCTTCTGGGAGTTCTATTATTTCTCCAAGTATTTTTCTTAAATTATTGGAATCCTTTTCTAAAGCTTCGCTTATTAATTTTAGAGTAAGCTTTTTGTTTTTATCGTCCTGCTCATTAAACGAAGGTAGATATTCATTAAGCTGTAATGCGACTATATCGAAGACCTGCCTTTTTGATACTTCTATTAGATTTTCTGCAGGTTCTTTATATGGATAAATTCCTTTCTGTTTTAAATCTTTTATAAATTCTTTTGAATATTCATGAAGTCTTTTCCGAACATAATCTCTAGAAAATTCTTTCGCTGCTTTTAAAATGCCTACTATGGCTTCATCTGATTCGTAAAAATCAATAGTATTATCCCTTTGAAGTTTTTCTATATAGACTGATTGGATAAAAACGGAAATAGGTATGCTAGAACGAATTCCTAAGTTAGTTTCTAAAAAGGGAATTCCTTGTGCATTACAGAGATATGTTTTTTTCTTATTGTCAAAATTCCATTCCAAAACTTTGATAACAAACTTATAAGTGAATTCACCAACTTCTGCTTGTATTTCTGTTTGATCTGAATTTTTGATAAGAGAGGCGAATTCCAATTCAGAGTTGTTGAAAAATATTTTAAATTTCGGATAGCTTATCCAATAAGATGCAAACTTTTCTTCAAGTTCTTTCCTGTTTTCTGCTTTAAGTGCAAAGTCGGCATTCTTCAGATTGACATTGGCGATTTCAACGGTAAATCCAGTTGAAACTTCTCCTTTTTTAAGTTGTTTTAGGTCGCTGATTTCAGTTTTTGATAATTGGTTTCTGTCAATAGTGATTGTAAATTGTGAAGCAGTACCGTTAGTTTGATAAATGCTTGTAAATTTTACCAAGTCGCCTAAAGCCAATCCTTTGTATCTTCCTTTTCCTTCTTTCCCATGATACTGTCTGCCGTTCGGGCTTTGGCTTTTGAGTTTTTTTTCAGATCCGCCAAGTCTTGAAAAAACATCTTGTGCTTTCTCATAAGTCAAACCATGTCCATTGTCAATTATTTTTATGTAATCATAGTTTCCTAATTTGGTTGGCAGGTATTCAATTTTTATTTCACTTGCGTCAGCATCAAGAGAATTCCACAAAAGTTCCGCAAGTGCATTTATACCGTTCGCCTTAGTTAAAGATTCAATATGGTCTTTTTCAACACCGATGTCTATTATCTTGCTCATTTGGTTTGTATGTCTTTATGTCCATTCATTTAATAGGGTGTGTCCGATACACTTGCAGGCAACTCTCAAATTTATATTATTGTACACAATTTACGTAAAGCATAAATAATTGAAAACGTTGTTTTTAATGTTATTCATTTTGAATATCATATTGCGTCAATGAAATTTATTGAAAATTATAATGTGTTTCCCCTTACCCAGCGTGCTGAGATGTAATAGATTCGCCGCATCGCCATATTGCAAGACCCTGTCAGCCACCTGCATTCTAATGCTTGTTATCCTAAAAAGCAGGTATTCAAAAGCCAATTCGAGACAAATAATTCCTCTCACTTCCACATCACTATAGCCATTCATTTTCTATGGCAGTTTTGTTCTCACACCCGCATACAGCGGAATTGAGTAATAAAAAATTGTTTCAGATCATGGAAAAACAAAGAAAAAAAGTCCTGTTATCAGGCATGGTTATGCTTACTGCAATGTCCGCATTTGCGCAAGGTAATGGTTCGGCAGGGATCAACGAAGCCACCCAAATGGTCACCTCTTATTTTGATCCGGCAACAAAACTGATTTATGCCATTGGCGCTGTTGTTGGCCTTATCGGTGGGGTAAAAGTGTACAACAAATTCAGCGCAGGTGATCCCGATACCAGCAAGACCGCGGCAAGCTGGTTCGGCGCCTGCATCTTCCTCATTGTGGCCGCTACCATCCTTCGTTCATTCTTCCTCTAATGCCCCATCGTATGAGTAACTACAATATCAATAAGGGCATTGGAAGAACGGTTGAGTTCAAAGGCCTGAAAGCGCAGTACCTGTTCATATTTGCCGGCGGATTACTTGGGGTTTTAATCCTGGTGATGATCCTGTACATGGCAGGGGCAAACTCCTTTGTATGCCTGTTCATTGGAGCCGGTGGCGGTTCGCTCATTGTATGGCAAACCTTCTCACTCAACAAAAAATATGGTGAGCATGGTTTAATGAAACGAGCCGCTAATAAAAAGCATCCGCGCTACATCGTTTGCCGAAAGTCCATCCGTCGCTATCTGAAGTTCACTCCAAAATCCGATCGCCCATGAGAAACATGTCAAAAATCGCCACGCTGGAAAGTAAGTTTCCGCTACTGGCTGTAGAGAACCATTGCATCATTTCAAAGGATGCGGATATTACTGCTTGCTTCCGGGTACACTTACCGGAACTGTTTACAGTAGCCTCTGCAGAATATGATGCCATACATTCGGCGTGGCACAAAGCCATTAAAACACTACCGGATTTTACCATTGTTCATAAACAGGATTGGTTTATCAAAGAAAACTATGAACCGGGTATTGCACAAGACGGGTTGAGTTTTCTGGCAAAATCATATCAGCAGCATTTCAATGAACGCCCCTTCCTTAATCACTACTGCTATCTGTTTGTGACCAAGACGACCAAAGACCGGATGCGGATGCAAAGTAATTTCTCTTCGCTTTGCAAAGGTGCGCTTGTTCCCAGGGAAATGCGGGACAAAGAAGCCATCCATCGTTTTATGGAAGCAGTAGCGCAGTTTGAACGAATTGTAAACGACAGCGGTTTTATCAAACTGCAACGACTAAGCGAAGATGATATTATAGGCGCAGGTGAGCAGCAAGGCTTACTGGAGCAGTACTTCACTTTGTCGCGGGATGCAGGAACACCCATGCAGGATATCGCCCTGGCAGCGGAGGAAGTTCGCATCGGCAACAAAAGGCTTTGCCTGCACACTTTATCAGATACAGATGATCTGCCCGCGGCGGTGTCATCCAACACCAGGTACGAAAAGCTGTCCACCGACCGCAGTGATTGTCTTTTGTCCTTTGCCGCTCCGGTGGGACTGCTCCTAAGCTGTAACCACATTTACAATCAGTACCTGTTCCTTGACAACAGCGAGGAGAACCTGCGCAAGTTTGAGAAATCGGCAAGGAATATGCATTCGCTGGCACGCTACAGCCGTGCCAACCAGATTAACAAGGAATGGATTGAACGCTACCTGAACGAAGCGCATTCCTACGGGCTTTCATCTATCCGTGCGCATTTCAATGTGATGGCGTGGTCAGATAATCCGGTTGAATTAAAGCAACTGAAAAATGATACCGGTAGCGCATTGGCTTTAATGGAATGCAAACCACGCCACAACACCGTAGACGCAGCAACGCTCTATTGGGCAGCCATGCCGGGTAATGCAGGTGACTTCCCGGCTGAAGAGAGTTTTTACACCTTCATAGAACCCGCGCTGTGTTTTTTCACCGAAGAAACCAATTACCAGAGTTCTCCATCGCCGTTCGGTATTAAGATGGCTGACCGGCTCACCGGCAAGCCCATTCACCTGGATATTTCTGATCTGCCGATGAAGCGGGGTATTATCACGAATCGCAATAAGTTCATCTTAGGTCCGTCAGGTTCGGGTAAATCTTTTTTCACCAACCACATGGTGAGGCAGTATTATGAGCAGGGCGCTCATGTGTTGCTGGTAGATACCGGTAACAGCTATCAGGGCTTATGTGAACTCATCAAAGGAAAAACCAAAGCTGCAGATGGGGTTTACTTTACCTACACAGAAGATAACCCTATTGCCTTTAATCCATTCTATACCGATGACGGCGTATTTGACATCGAAAAAAGGGAAAGCATCAAGACATTGATACTAACCCTTTGGAAACGCGATGATGAACCTCCCACGCGTTCGGAAGAAGTGGCGCTGTCCAACGCGGTAGCAGGATATATTGAACATATCAAACAGGCGATTGCCTGCCCGTCCTTCAATGGTTTCTATGAGTATGTACAAACAGATTATAAAAAGGAACTGGAGGAAAAGCATGTAAGGGAAAAGGATTTTGATATTGCCAACTTCCTGAACGTGTTGGAGCCTTACTACAAAGGTGGTGAATACGATTATCTGTTAAACTCAGACAAGCAACTGGATTTACTTAATAAACGATTCATCGTATTTGAAATTGATGCCATAAAAGACCATAAGATTTTGTTCCCGATTGTCACCATCATCATTATGGAGGTGTTTATTAACAAAATGAGAAGGCTTAAAGGCGTCCGTAAACTCATCCTTATTGAAGAAGCCTGGAAAGCCATTGCGAAAGAAGGTATGGCTGAGTATATCAAGTACCTCTTTAAAACAGTTCGCAAGTTTTTCGGTGAAGCCATCGTGGTTACCCAGGAAGTGGATGATATTATCCAGTCACCCATTGTAAAGGAAAGTATCATCAACAACTCCGACTGTAAAATACTGCTTGATCAGCGCAAGTACATGAACAAGTTCGATGATATCCAGGCAATGCTCGGGCTGACTGAAAAAGAAAAATCACAAATCCTTTCCATCAACATGAACAACGACCCGAAACGATTGTACAAAGAAGTATGGATCGGTTTAGGGGGTACGCACTCCGCCGTGTACGCCACAGAAGTTAGTGTTGAGGAATACTTAGCCTATACCACAGAAGAAACCGAGAAGTTGGAGGTTATGCAACTCGCCGGGGAACTGGATGGCAACGTGGAACAGGCTATTAAACGGATAGCTACGCAAAACAGAGAAAAGCAAAACAATTATTAATTATTTCAGGAAATCAAGTCGTATGGAAAAAGAAAAAATCACCCTGCCCATTGGCAATAACAAGGCTTTGATATTTGAAGCCGATCCCGGTAATACGGCGGATCTGGATTTTGCAAAACAATGCAGGGAAGTTGCAGCAACACAGCCCCAAAGCATACAGGAATTTTTTATCCGGCTAAGCAATCTGCAACAGCAACAATCCCCTGAAACCAGCAGAAAGGTAGGCAGGAAAATATAAAGCAGCGCCTGTAACATATAAAAAAAACAAACCATTATTAATCACTTTTAAAAGCAAGAAAAAAATGAAAAAAATACTATTTATAGTGTATGCGGTACTGTTAGTATCAGTATCCGCGAAGGCACAGTTTATTGTAACTGATCCCGGCAATTTAATCTCGGGCATTCTTAACAGTGCCAATGAAATTGTACAAACCTCATCTACTGTTTCCAATGTGATAAAAAGTTTTAAGGAAGTAGAAAAAGTATACAAGCAGGGAAAGGAATATTATGATAAACTCAAAGCGGTAAATAACCTGGTGAAGGATGCCCGTAAGGTACAGCAAACCGTACTGCTGGTAGGTGATGTGGCTGATTTGTATGTAACCAATTTCGGAAAAATGATGAACGATCCCAATTTCACCCCGCAGGAACTCTCAGCCATTGCCAACGGCTATTCCATTTTGCTTAATGAAAGTACAGCGCTGCTAAAAGAACTAAAGCAGATCGTATCTTCTTCCAGCCTTTCACTGAATGACAAAGAACGCATGGATATCATTGACCGGGTACACAAAGAAGTAAAGGACTATTACAACCTGGTGCGTTACTATACCAATAAAAATATATCGGTAAGCTACCTGAGATCAAAAAAGAAAAATGCTGCGCAAAGAGTGCTCAGCCTATACGGAACCGCTGAACAAAAATACTGGTAAGCTATGGAATTTGATAATCTTCATCAGGTACTTCGCTCATTATATGATGAGATGATGCCACTGTCCGCCGATATGGCGGCTGTGGCAAAGGGCCTCGCCGGCCTGGGAGCCTTGTTTTATGTCGCATTAAAAGTATGGCAGGCGCTGAGCCGTGCCGAGCCGATTGATATGTTTGCGCTGCTGCGCCCCTTTGCCCTGGGTATTTGTATTATGTTTTTTCCAACCATTGTGCTTGGAAGCATTAATGCAATTCTTAGCCCGGTGGTAAAAGGCACGCACGGCATACTGGAAAACCAGGTACTTGACCTTAATAAGCTGCAGCAGCAAAAAGACCAGTTGGAAAGAGAAGCCATGCTCCGAAATCCAGAAACAGCCTACCTGGTATCAGACGAAGAGTTCGATAAGATGCTGGATGAACTGGGATGGTCTCCCTCAGATATTGCTACCATGACGGGGATGTATCTGGACAGACAAGCATACAAGTTAGAAAAAGTGATCAAAGATTGGTTCCGCAATCTTTTGGAAATACTCTTTCAGGCGGCTGCATTAGTTATTGATACGATACGAACATTTTTTCTGATTGTACTTTCTATTCTTGGGCCAATCGCCTTTGCCATATCGGTTTGGGACGGCTTTCAGTCTACCCTTACCCAATGGATCACCCGCTATGTGAGTGTGTATCTGTGGCTGCCGGTGGCAGACCTGTTCAGTTCTATGCTGGCTAAGATCCAGTCCCTAATCCTGCAAAAGGATATAGAAAGTCTGTCCGACCCCAATTTCATACCCGATAGCTCGGGTACGGTGTATATCATATTTATGATCATTGGTATCATCGGGTATTTCACTATCCCGACGGTAACAGGATGGATTATACAGGCCGGTGGCGGAGGCAATTTTGCCAGGAATGTCAACCAGACTGCTATGAAAACCGGGAATATTGCCGGAGCAGGCACAGGCTCTGTAGCAGGAAATATCACCGGTCGGCTTTTAAAAATATAAAATCAATTATTATAAAAATGGAATTCAAAACGCTAAGAAATATAGAAAGCAGCTTCAAACAGATCAGGCTTTATGCTATCGTGTTTGCTGCGCTCTGCACCGTTGTTACAGGGTATGCGCTTTGGCAATCCTACCGCTTCGCAGAACTGCAACGCCAGAAAATATACGTGTTAGACAGCGGCAAATCATTGATGCTGGCGCTTTCTCAGGATGCAAGCATCAACCGGCCGGTAGAAGCCCGTGAACACGTTCGCCGGTTCCATGAACTCTTCTTTACGCTGGCGCCGGATAAGAATGCTATAGAAAGCAATTTGCAGCGTGCCTTTTACCTGGCGGACAAATCGGTATTTGATTATTATAAGGACCTCTCTGAAAAGGGCTATTACAATCGCATTATATCAGGTAATGTGCAGCAACGCATAGAAGTGGATAGCATAGTGTGCGACTTTGACCACTATCCCTACTGGGTTAAAACTTATGCAAAGCAGTTTATCATCCGATCCAGCAATATCACCAGGCGTGGTTTGATTACTTCCTGCTACCTGGTGAATTCTGTCCGATCCGACAGTAACCCGCAGGGATTCAATATCGAAAAGTTCAGAGTGCTTGACAACAGGGATGAAGAAGTGATAGAACGGTAAAAAATAATCTGATGGAAAAATTAAGAGTCAGACTGGAGGCCTGGTTAAGCAAGTGGGGTAGCCGTTGGCAAGCATTACCAGTGGGCAAGCAACAAAAATATATACTGCTATTATTTATTTTCTATCTGCTACTTTCTATAGGTGTTATCCTGAAAGTATGGTACGATCTGTTGCAACCTGGTCAACGGATGACTATTGAACATATTGAAAACCCGATCCTGCCGAAGAAAGATTCCGGAACCAGTGTGCAGGATTCTATTTCAAAAATCTTAAAAAATAAAATGTATGAACTTAAATAACAAAAGCGTAAGTGTACTGGTTGAAGAAAACGACCAGCAAAAAAATGGGAATGAGCCGGATAGCACCGTGCGGAACAGAGCGGAAAAGCTGAAAAAGCCTGTCATTTTTGCATTGATGGCAATCGTATTTGCCAGTTGCATGTACCTGATCTTTGAGCCTTCGGATAACAAGAAAAAGATGCAGGATACAGGCTTAAATGGTGCAGTACCGCAGGCTACAGTTGCAGGATTACAGCCGGACAAACAAAAGGCATACGAGCAGGAGCAACTGGAACTGAAAGAACAGGAAAAACGAAGCGCCCTGGCTTCCCTGTCAGACTATTGGAATGAAGACAGTGTAAAGGCCGAAGATGGCTATCTGCCGAATGAAGAAAGAAGCCAAACCATATCGTCGGGTCTGCCTGACCGTAGCAATGGTAACACAGTATTGAATAACTACAGGAATACCCGGGATGCATTGAACTCGTTCTACCAGCAAGATCATTCCCAAGCGCAGGAACTGCGTAAACAAATTGAAGAACTGAAGCAGCAGCTTTCAGATAAGGAAACGACCCAACCCTCCGGTAATATTGATAACCAACTGGCGCTGATGGAAAAATCTTACCAGATGGCGGCCAAATACCTCCCTGCAAATATGGGAACTACCGAACAGCCCAAAACGCCGGTTGTTGTGGCGCCCGCCCCTGCTCGCCAAAAGGAAAGTTTTGTCGCCTTTGCTCCTGCAAGAAAAAACGCCGTATCTGCGCTGTACCGGGAGCCTGCAGACAGTGCTTTCGCGGTAAATCTTGCGCAAACCAGGAACCGTGATTTTTATACCGCCGGTGTCGCCGCCCAGGTGATGCAATCAAAAAATAGTATTCGGGCCACTGTGCAACAGACAAAAATCATTACAGGGGAAAGCACCGTAAAACTGCGCTTGCTGGAAGCGGCCGGAACACCGGGGCAAATCATCCCCGAAGGTTCTGTGCTCACCGCAAATGCCAAATTTCAAAACGGACGTTTGGAGCTAAAAATATCTTCCATTGAAATAGATGGCAACATAATTCCGGTGGATATTTCGGTGTATGATCTCGATGGGCAGCCGGGGCTGTTCGTACCGTATTCGCCTGAAATGAATGCGCTCTCCGAAATAGCCGCCAATATGAGCCAGTCCTCCGGCACCAGCATTATGATGACCCGTTCTGCCCCTCAGCAAATGGGCGGAGACCTGGGCCGTGGCGTGGTGCAGGGAATCTCAGGGTATTTCTCTAAAAAAATAAGAACGCCCAAAGTAACACTGAAAGCAGGACACCAGGTGCTGCTTGTTTCTAAATAATAATTCTTAAAATCAATAAAAGATAGACATGAAAATAATAATTAAATTCATTCTGATATTAACCCTGATAATAGGTTTTTACAATTGGTCAAATGGACAAACTGTCTGCAACACCGCAAAGTTAGACCTCGGAAAGGTAGACCCATACCGGATGGAAGTGACTTATAACAAAACTTCCCATCTTATTTTTCCTGCCGGCATCCGTTACGTGGATCTTGGCAGTGAGTACCTAATAGCCGGTAAGGCAGAGGACGCAGAAAATGTGTTGCGCATAAAAGCTGCTTTGAGGGATTTTAAAGAAGAAACCAATTTTTCAGTTATCACCAATGACGGACGGTTTTACAATTTCAATGTGGTTTATAACGGCAGTCCTGTAACCCTGAATTATGACTTGCTGCAAATGCAAAAATCTACGGACAGGGAGAATGGCAATGATGTATTGTTTGAGGAGTTGGGCAGTAATGCTCCTTCACTGACCGGGCTATTGATGCAAAGCATCTACAAAAAAAATAAAAGGGTCATCAGGCATATCAGGGCTGAAAGCTACGGGATACAGTTTCTTCTCAAAGGCATATATATCCATAACGGGTTGTTTTATTTCCACACCGAACTGCGAAACAACAGCAATGTTCCTTTTAAAATTGATTTTGTAACCTTCAGGGTTATAGATAAAAAATTGGCAAAACGCACTGTGGTACAGGAAAAGACACTTGTGCCCATACGCATTTATAAACCCCTTGATGACATAGCCGGTAATACGGCAGAACAAAATGTATTTCTGTTAGATCAGTTTACTATCGCCGGTGACAAGGCGCTGATGATTGAAATCTTTGAAAAAAATGGCGGCAGGCAACAAGTGTTACGGGTGGAAAATGCTGACCTGGTACATGCAAAACTTATTGAGGACATGCACTTAAAAATTAACTAAGTCAAAATAATATAAATAAAACAATTTGAAGACAGCAGTATGTCCTTATGCAATAAAGTCCACACGTTACAAAAAAATTCACTGCAAACAGGCGGCGTTCTTTTGCTTCTTTTCTTTGGTCGCTGATGTGGAAAGAAAAGAAGCCC